>CAWUNF010000070.1:0-7309 GCA_963923195.1 uncultured Hyphomicrobiales bacterium
TTCTTCATCAAACCCTGTTCATGGGAATAGCCGACGAGCGTCTCCAGATTGTGGATGTTCTTATCCGTCATCCCATATTCCCAAGGATCTTTACCGAGCAATTCTTCTTGCTCTTCCCAAGCCTCGCGATACCAGACGACTGGTGCAATGCGCGGGTTTTCCATGCGCTTCATGCCAATGGCTTTGGCGGCATTGAAAGCCTTGTAAAGTTCCACTGGAACCCAAGGATATTTTTCGACAATGGAATTGCGAATTCCCATCACATGCATGATCGGGAAAATCTGCGTCTTTTTATAATAGGCGATTTCCTCATTCTTATAATCAGGGAAGAGGCGCGCCACATTCGGATTGCCTTCTAACATCGGATCAATGAGATCGGGATGCAGGACCGCGTCGAGTTCACCTGAGACGAGCATTTTCTCGACATATTTATCATCGGGCAGGCGGGTCAGTTTCAAATCAGCGGGGGGGATGAATTCAACATCTTCGTCAATTTCAGAAAACCATTCGCAGCTCTTATGCGGTACGCCATATTCATGTTCCAATATGCCGCGAAGCCAGAGAATGGCCGAGACTTGATAGGATTTCACGCCGATCTTTTTACCGATGAGATCTTTGGGTGATTTGATGCCCTTCTTCGTATTGATGAAGATAAATCCATGACGAAAGCGACGATGCAAAAAGACGGGAAGAGAATTAATGGCAAAGCCTTGGTCGCGGGCAATCAAATATGAAGATGAGGAAAGTTCGGCGACGTCAAATTCGCCATTGCGCAAAAAACGCCAATGGCGGGTGGATGAATCCTGCTTCGTCACCATTGTCAATTCAATGCCGTCTGGCTTGACTGCGCCTTCTTTGAGCGCGCGCACGATTTCATAATCGCCGCAGGCCAGTGTCAGATGAATGTCGCGCGCCATTTTCGTTTCCCTTGTCTCTTGCTTTTGCCCGGGTTGGTCCGCGCGAAGGCGAGGCGCGGGGCAGGGATGTGCAATTTAGCCGCTCATCTGTGGGCCTTGCAAGACGCGATCCAGGGCCTAAACTGGGCTCAAAGCCTAAAAAGGCCAAATAAGAATCGGGAGGTTATGATGTTTCGTCGCGCTTTTGGGGCCGCCTTGGCTCTTGCCGCGCTCACCGGGGCTGCAAATGCGCAGGACCAACTGGCCGCTTTTTATAAGGGCCGCAATGTGTCGATCATCATCGGCTCATCACCGGGCGGCGGTTATGATCTTTATGGTCGCTTGTTGTCGCGCTTTATCAATCGCCATATTCCGGGCAATCCGACCATTGTTGTGTCCAACATGCCGGGCGCTGCGTCCAATATCGCGGCCTCGCATGTTTATAATGTTGCACCCAAAGATGGCACGGTGATTGGCGCGCTTTTCATGGGCGCGGTTGTCGATCCTTTATTTGGCGATGTGAAGCGCCAGACGCATGACATGTCGAAATTCAATTATATCGGCAATGCTAATTCCGATGCTTATGTCTGCCTCGTGCGCACCGATGCGCCGGTCAAGACTATGAAAGAGGCTTTCGAAAAAGAAATGATCATGGGCGCGTCGGCTGAAGGCGCATCGACCCGTGACTTCCCAGCGCTGTTGCGCAATTTGCTCGGTGCGAAATTTAAGATCGTTGCGGGCTATCCCGGCACGCGCGAAATCAATCTTGCGCTTGAAAAGGGTGAAGTGCAGGGCGCATGTGGCGAAACGTGGTCAAGTGTCGCGGCAACCTATCCGACATGGTTTAAAGACAATCTGGTGAAGCCGCTCGTGCAGGAAAGCAATGTCGGCTATCCGCAGCTTGATAAAATGGGTGTGCCGCTGGCGCGCGAATTTGCCAAGACCGAAGAGCAAAAACAAATTCTCGAACTCATCTATTCGCAGACGACCTTTGGACGGCCCTATGTGCTGGCACCTGGCGTTCCGCAAGAGCGCGTCGACATGATGCGCAAGGCCTTTATGGCAACAATGACAGATCCTGATCTCGTTGCTGAAGCTAAGCGGATCAATTTGGATATTGATCCAATTCCGGGCGAGGAATTGCAGAAGATTATCGCCAAGCTTTATGCAACGCCGCAGGACATGTTGGACAAAGCCAAAGCGGCGATTGCTTTCGGGAATAAGTAAGTCGTCATCATTGCGAGCGAAGCGACGCATTCCATAGCGCAAATCTGATGAGAATAAGCGCTTTGGTTTGCCTCGTCGGGCTGACGCCCTCCTCGCAATGATGAGGTGTTACTCTTCGCCAGCCGTTGCGGCCTCTGGCGCTTCTTCTTTTTCCGCCACTTTCAGCGGCTTCAGGATCACCGGGCGGGTCAAGAAGCTTGGCAAATGATCGCCAAAACCAACCACGGGCGGACCGTCATCCTCATCGCGGTAGCGACGGCGATCCCCGCGTTGCTGATTGTTCCGGTCAAATCGCTCGCGGCGCGGTTGATCATAACGGGGCTGATCAAAACGTGGATGTTCAAAGCGCGGTTGTTCCGGACTTTGTTGTTCTTGGCGGAACTCGCGACGCGGTTCGCGCTCTTGTCGATCTTGCCGCTCTTGCCGATTTTGCCGTTCTGGTCTTGGCGCACGCTCGGGGCGAATTTCGCGAGGTTGTTCGTCAGCAGCGGCTTCCAAAATAGCGACTTCACGGGCCGGGCGTTCACGACGCTCGCCACGCTCCCTGCCACGGCCGCCGCGTTCCCCACGATCGCGACCACGCCCGCGCGGACGTTCTTCTTCGCCACCTTCTGCTTCCGGCAATTCTGAAAGCGGGGGACCAACCCAATCAATCTTCTTATTGATCAGCTTTTCGATCTCATCGAGATAGCGCTGATCCGCACGTGTCACGATTGTATAGGCCACACCAAGGCGACCTGCACGACCTGTGCGACCGATGCGATGCACATAATCTTCCGCATGGTTTGGCACATCAAAATTAAAGACATGCGACACGTCGGGAATATCGAGGCCGCGTGCAGCCACATCTGAACAGACAAGCAGGCTGATGTCGCCATTTTTAAAATTATCAAGCGACACCATGCGCGCGCGCTGATCCATATCGCCGTGCAAAGCGCCAGCCGCAAAGCCATGCTTCTGGAGCGACTTATGTAGGATAGCGACGTCACGCTTGCGATTGCAGAAAATGATCGCATTCTTCAGATCAATGGCTTCACGAATGAGGCGACGCAGAGTTTCACGCTTCAAACCGCCGCCATGCGAGGCCACAAGGCCTTGCGTAATGGTAGTGGCAGTGGAGGAGGCACGCGCCACTTCCACGCGCGCCGGATTGTGCAAGAATTGCTCGGTGAGACGCGTGATTTCCGGCGGCATGGTTGCCGAGAAGAAAAGCGTCTGGCGCGTGAAGGGCACGAGCTTGCAGATTTTTTCAATGTCAGGGATGAAGCCCATGTCGAGCATACGGTCGGCTTCATCAATGACGAGAATTTCAATGCCTGTGAGCAAGAGCTTGCCGCGCTCAGCAAAGTCGAGCAGACGGCCCGGTGTTGCGATGAGCACATCAGCGCCGCGCATGATCTTGGCTTCTTGATCGCCGAAAGAGACGCCGCCAATCAGCAGCGCGACATTCAATTTATGGTTGGCACCATATTTTGCAAAACTCTCTTCAACCTGTGCGGCGAGTTCGCGCGTTGGCTCCAGAATGAGTGTGCGCGGCATACGCGCCCGCGCGCGGCCGCTTTCAAGGCGCGACAACATGGGCAGAGTGAAAGCTGCCGTTTTGCCCGTGCCGGTTTGTGCAATCCCCAAAACATCGCGGCCTGCGAGGGCATGAGGAATGGCTTGTTCTTGGATGGGTGTCGGGTTGGTGTAACCAGACGCAGTAACGGCTTGCAGGACTTTCTCGCTGAGGCCGAGTTCATCAAATGTCATTTGTAATTTTGCCTAACGCAGCGGGCTTAGGGCCAAAGGCCACCGCTATCTTGCGCGATCATTGGAATTTCGAGGAGCGCTGCCAGAGGGGCGGCGGAACGGGTGGACGGGCTCGCGCGGAGGCCGGTGCACCGGGGGCAGGAATAGCCTTTACGGGGTCGAAGTCAATGAAAAAGGGGGCACAGGGGGCTTTTTGCCCCTGTCTGCGCCCCAAAAGCCTCAAATATCGACCAATTCCTTCTCCGCGGCGAAGGTGGCGCGCTCTTGAATGAAGGCAAAACGGGCCTCTGGCTTATTGCCCATGAGTCGCTCGACCGAGGAGGATGTCTCTTCCCGATCTTCCGCCGCAATCATGACTTTGAGCAGGGTGCGCTTGCGCGGATCCATTGTCGTTTCTTTAAGCTGGGCGGGCAACATTTCGCCAAGGCCTTTAAAGCGGCTCGTCTCCACTTTGCCGCGTCCGGTAAAGAGCGTGCGCATCAGCTCATCACGATGCGCATCATTGCGCGCATAGGCGGTCTTGGAACCTTGCGTGAGTTTATAGAGCGGGGGCACGGCCAAATAGAGATGGCCTTGCTCAATCAACTTCGGCATTTGCCGATAGAAGAAAGTGATGAGCAGCGAGGCAATATGTGCGCCGTCAACATCCGCATCAGTCATGATGATGACCTTGTCGTAGCGCAGCTCACTTTCTTTGTAATGCGAGCCCGTGCCACAGCCCAAGGCGAGAACCAGATCAGCAATTTGCTGATTGGCTGCAAGCTTATCCCGCGTCGCAGATGCGACATTCAAGATTTTACCGCGCAAAGGGAGGACCGCTTGCGTGGCGCGATCACGCGCTTGTTTGGCGGAGCCACCAGCCGAGTCACCTTCCACAATGAACAGTTCGGAATTTTCTGAATTGCTGTTGGAGCAATCAGCCAATTTGCCGGGCAGCCGCAATTTGCGCGTCGCTGTCTTGCGCGCAACATCCTTTTCCGCGCGACGACGCAGACGCTCTTCCGCGCGCTCAATCGTCCAATCGAGCAATTTGGCAGCCGTGGTAGGCGCAGAGGCGAGCCAATGATCAAACGCATCGCGGACCGTATTTTCAACGATCTTAGATGCCTCGACCGTCATGAGACGGCCCTTGTTCTGACCTTGAAATTCTGGTTCGCGAATAAAGACAGAAATCAGCGCTGCACAAGTCGCCATCACGTCATCAGAAGTGACATTGGAAAAGCGCTTGGTCTGATTGACGCGTTCGGCATGATCTTTCAAACCGCGCAAAAGTGCTGTGCGAAGCCCAGATTCATGCGTGCCGCCATCAGGTGTTGGAATCGTATTGCAATAGGAATGAACAAAGCCATCCTCTTGCGCGAGCCAGCACACGGCCCATTCGAGCGATCCATGACCGCCGGGCTTTTCCACTTTTCCAGTGAAAACCTGCTCAATGACTTGTTCTTTGCCCTCGACATCTTGGGCGAGATAATCTTTCAACCCGCCGGGGAAGTGGAAGACAGCCTGTGGGGGAATTTCCGTATTGGCGACGAGTTCGGGCGCGCAATTCCAGCGAATTTCAACACCGCCGAAGAGATAGGCTTTGGAGCGCGACATGCGGAAGATGCGCGCCGGTTTGAAATGCGCCGACTTGCCGAAAATTTCGGGGTCGGGCTTGAAGCGCACACGCGTGCCGCGACGGTTCGGCGCTTTGCCTATGGTTTCAAGCTTGCTCTTCACATGGCCTTTTTCAAAGACCTGACGATAGAGCATTTGTCCACGCGCGACTTCCACTTCGAGACGCTCAGACAAGGCGTTGACGACCGAAATGCCGACGCCATGCAAGCCGCCCGATGTTTGATAGGCACCTGAGTCAAATTTACCGCCGGCATGAAGTACGGTCATAATAACTTCGAGTGCCGATTTTTTCGGATATTTGGGATGCGGATCAATTGGAATGCCGCGACCATTATCGGTGACCGTCAACCAGCCATCGGCTGAGAGATCGACCTCAATAAAGGTTGCATGGCCAGCCACGGCCTCGTCCATCGAATTGTCGATGACTTCGGCGAAGAGATGGTGGAGGGCGGCTTCATCTGTGCCGCCAATATACATGCCGGGGCGACGACGAACGGGCTCGAGCCCTTCGAGCACTTCAATGGAGGCGGCGGTATAGCCAGCCTCATTCGGCGTCCCGCCTTTGCGGGGTTCGGCGGCCTTAGCCCCTTTGCCGGGCTTGGCCTTGCGCGCGGATGCACCGCCCGTGCCGAAGAGATCGCGATCTGACGCCATGAAAAACCCTGTCAAATGGTGCGGGGGCGGGGCGGATAAAGCCCTTAAGACGATTCACGCCCCGATTCACGAGGCGTGATGCACCATAGCCTATGGGAGGCGCAACAGGGAACGGAATAAGAACGCCCCTCATACACAGGCGGGCGTCCCTTTTTGTCATAAAAAGACCAACCGAGGCGTTATGCGGGGCGTCTCGATCAGCCCCGCTCAGCCTTCAGACTTTTTGCGCGGTCTTATGATCATGTTTTTCGAAATAATGCCGCGCATGGCTGATGATTTGTCCATCGCTTGGATGATCGGCTGATTCAACCCCGGCAATTTTGGCCAGCAATGGCGCATCATGGCGCGCAATATGTTTCACCAAAGCGGTCTTGGTATGAGCCGGTCCGGTGATCAAAATTTCGCCCGCATCTGAAAAAGCTTTGGCCACGGCATGAAAGAAATTTTCATCCGTGTGATGCTTATCCGCATGTTTGGGGTGATGGGCGTGCAAGACAAGCTTGTCGGTCGCGTCCGCATTGAAGTGAAAGACTTTCGCTTCATTGTGATCAATCCAAACGACAGCGTGAAAATGCGACATGGTTGCGCTCCTTTGTGTTGAAAGCAGTCTCGCGCCATGCGCCTTGCTTGGCATTGACGGGGATCAACACAAAGCGGAAGCTTGGGCATATTTCAGGGCTTTTCAGAATATATCTTTGAGGTTATATTTTATGACTTGGCTGGTTTTGGCCCATCCTGATTTTGATGCGGAGTTGGCCTCTCTGCCGGATGCATCGCAAAGAGCTATTCTTTCTGCTGTCGCGCGTCTTAAGACGTTCGGTCCAAGCTTGGGTCGGCCCCACGCGGATAGTTTGAAGGGGTCGCGGGTTCCCAATTTGAAGGAATTGCGTTGCGTTGTTTCCGGGCAGCCTTGGCGCATTGCCTATGCGTTTGATCCGGTTCGCCGTGCCGTTCTTTTGGTGGGCGGATCAAAGGCAGGGGTAAAATCTGATTTGTTCTACAAAAAACTTATTCATACCGCAGAGAGACGCTGGCAGGAACATTTACGATGGAACCGAAACGTTTTGTGACTTTTGAAGAGATGGTCGCGCGGCTTCCCCCCGACCATCAGGCTGAGATCAAACGCCGCTCCGCTGAATTCATCAATGAATATGAGACGCTTC
>CAWUNF010000071.1:0-7300 GCA_963923195.1 uncultured Hyphomicrobiales bacterium
GACACGGACGCGCTCTGACGTCCCCTCCATTCCTCAGGAGAACGAAATGAAATCCCTCTCAATGATCAAGTCTGCGGGTCTTGCGCTTGGCGCTGGCCTGACCTCGCTGGCCGTATCTGCCAGCGTTGCCCTTGCCCAGACCCCGGCCGCGCCGGTTCCGAATAAGGGTGATACGGCTTGGATGATCGTCGCAACCTTGCTGGTTTTGATGATGTCCATTCCGGGCCTCGCATTGTTCTATGGCGGTCTCGTCCGCTCGAAGAATATGCTTTCTGTGCTCAGCCAAGTTTTCATGATCGTGGCTTTGGTCTCGATCCTCTGGGTGACTTACGGCTATTCACTGGCCTTTACCAATGGTGGCAGCCTCAATGATTATGTTGGTGGCCTGTCCAAAGCCTTCTTGTTCGGCGTGACGCCGGACACAACGGCCGCCACTTTCTCGAATGGCGTTGTCATTCCTGAATATATTTACATGGCCTTCCAAATGACCTTTGCCTGCATCACGCCGGCATTGATCGTGGGCGCCTTTGCTGAGCGCATTAAATTCTCAGCTCTGATGGTGTTCATCGTTCTCTGGGTCACGGTGATCTACTTCCCGATCGCCCATATGGTTTGGTACTGGGGCGGCCCGGATGCCATTGGCGATGCCGCCAAGGCTGTCGCTGAAGCGGCTGATGAAGCTGCTAAGACCGCTGCTGCTGCCAAGCTTGAAGAGATCAAGGCTGATGCTGGCCTCGTCTTCAAATGGGGTGCACTCGACTTTGCTGGCGGTACGGTCGTTCACATCAACGCCGGTATTGCTGGTCTTGTAGGCGCCCTGATGCTCGGCAAGCGTGTTGGCTATCCGCGTGAAGCAATGGCTCCGCACTCGCTCACCATGACCATGATTGGTGCGTCGCTTCTGTGGGTGGGTTGGTTCGGCTTCAACGCCGGCTCGAACCTCGAAGCCAATGGCACGACGGCTCTCGCCTTCGTCAACACATTCGTCGCAACTGCCGCAGCCGCTTTGGCTTGGTTGTTCGCCGAATGGGGTTCGAAAGGTAAGCCTTCTCTGCTCGGCATGGTGTCGGGTGCAGTTGCGGGTCTTGTCGCTGTGACGCCAGCTTCTGGCTTTGCAGGTCCGATGGGCTCCATCGTTCTGGGCGCGGTTGCCGCCGTGGTCTGCTTCTACTTCGTCGCTGTGGTGAAGAATAAGTTTGGCTATGACGACTCGCTCGACGTCTTCGGCATTCACTGCGTGGGCGGCATTATCGGCGCTATTGCCACCGGCATCCTGGTTGACCAGGGCCTCGGCGGCACAGGCATCGCTGATTACGAAGCCAAGCCCGGCGAATTGGCCATTGCGGCCTATGAATTCGCCCCGGCGGTCCTCGCTCAGCTGAAGGCCGTTGGCTTGACCCTGGCTTGGTCGGGTATCGGCTCAGCGATCCTCTATAAGATCGTTGATCTGGTCATCGGCCTGCGTGTCCCGGTGGATGCGGAGCGCGAAGGTCTGGACCTCGCCGAGCATGGCGAACGCGCCTACAACATGTAATCCTTCAACGGATGAAACAAATGACAGCGGCGGCGCCTTCCAGCGCCGCCGTTTTCTTTTTAGAAGTCATAAAGTCGCCCTCAGGGTTAAACAGGCATTAACCTCGTCAGCCTAGCTTCAAGACTGATCTTTTCTCGGGCTCGAAACGCCGTTCATGCGAACGACCACTTATTCCAATCATCAGCTTCTGCCAGAAACGGCGCGCGATTTTCTCTCGCGCCGGATTGCTGAAATGCTGGGCCTTTTGCTCATCGCTTTTTGCGGTCTGCTTGCTGTTGCTTTGATGACATGGTCGGTTCAAGACCCAAGTCTTAATCACGCAACATCGGCACCCACGCGCAATCTGCTTGGACCACCCGGCGCCATTATTGCTGACATTGTCATGCAATTATTTGGACTTGCAGCCGCCGCGCTCTTGGTTCCGATGGCCTGCTGGGGATGGCGCCTGACGTCCTTGCGCCGTTTGGAGCGCCCTGTGCTGCGCATCCTTTTTTGGATTCTCGGCAGCATTGCTGTGACGGCCATTGTTGCGCTGTTTCCGGTCACTGAAAAATGGCCTCTTCCAACAGGTCTTGGTGGCGTCTTGGGCGATGCAATTTTATCGCTGCCAAAAAAATTTGGATTGGATGGTGCGACCTCTCAATTGATCGCTGCCATTTCATCAGGCGCCATTGCGCTTTTGTCGCTCAGTATTTCTGCAGGCTTTGGTCTATCGACATCCTATCCCGATGCGACAGATGCTGAGACAGAAATCGCACCTGACCGTCGCATGATGGATGATGATGAAGACAGCGCTGATGAGCCGGGCTTTGGCCTCGTATCCATTGGTGCATTCATTCATGGTCTCATCAGTGTGAAGGCTGCCTTTGCGCGCCGCTTTGGTCGCAAGACTGAAAATGCTGCGCCCATCATGCATGATGAAGAACCGGTTTTGCAGCGCGGCTCTTTGCAGCGCGTTGAACCAACGCTTGAGCCTGTTATGTCAGCGCGCAGTTTACGCCGCGAGCCCGTTGATCTCGACGAAGTCGAAATTGACCCGCGTCCAATCAACACGCGCATCACAGCACCTGCGCCCGCCATTAAAACGGGCAAACGCGCCATGCGTGAAGCTCAGCCTTCCCTGCTCGGCAATAGCGGCTATGAATTACCCCCGCTTCTCTTGCTAGCTGAAGCCAAAAAGCAAGCGATCACCAAAATTTCTGAAGATGCGCTTGAACAAAATGCGCGTCTGCTCGAAGGCGTGCTCGATGATTTCGGTGTGAAAGGCGAAATCATCAATGTGCGCCCTGGTCCGGTTGTCACACTTTATGAATTGGAACCCGCACCGGGCATTAAATCATCCCGCGTGATTGGTCTGGCAGATGATATTGCCCGCTCCATGTCAGCCATTTCAGCGCGTGTGGCTGTTGTACAGGGTCGCAATGCCATTGGCATTGAATTGCCAAACCAGCGCCGCGAAACCGTTTATCTGCGCGAGCTTCTCTCCTCAGAAGATTTTGAGAAGAACAAGCATCGTCTGGCTATTGCGCTCGGCAAAACAATTGGCGGCGAGCCTGTCATTGTCGATCTTGCGCGTATGCCACATTTGCTGGTCGCCGGTACGACGGGCTCCGGCAAATCGGTTGCGATTAATACAATGATCTTGTCGCTGCTCTATCGGCTGCGTCCTGAAGAATGCCGCTTGATCATGATCGATCCGAAAATGCTCGAATTATCGATCTATGATGGCATTCCACATCTTCTGACGCCCGTTGTCACAGACCCCAAGAAAGCGGTTGTTGCGCTGAAATGGGCGGTCCGTGAAATGGAGGATCGCTATAAGAAAATGTCGAAAGTCGGTGTGCGCAACATCGATGGTTTTAATGCACGTGTCGCCGAGGCCACCGCCAAAGGCCAATCAATCACACGCACTGTGCAGACAGGCTATGATCGCGAGACAGGTGAAGCGATCTACGAAAAAGAAGAAATGGATCTCTCACCACTCCCCTATATTGTGGTGATTGTCGATGAAATGGCCGACCTGATGATGGTCGCCGGCAAAGATATTGAAGGTGCGATCCAGCGTTTGGCGCAAATGGCGCGTGCGGCAGGTATTCATCTCATTATGGCGACACAACGCCCTTCCGTTGATGTGATCACCGGCACGATCAAAGCCAATTTCCCGACACGTATTTCTTTCCAAGTGACGTCGAAAATCGACAGTCGCACGATTCTTGGCGAACAAGGCGCAGAACAATTGCTTGGCCAAGGCGACATGCTTTACATGGCAGGTGGCGGGCGCATTTCGCGCGTACATGGCCCCTTTGTCTCAGACAGCGAAGTCGACAAAATCGTCTCGCATCTCAAAATGCAGGGCGTGCCTGAATATCTCGATGCCATTACCGCTGAAGATGATTTGGTGGGCGATTCCGCAGAACCGGGCAGCATGGCGGCCGAAGAATCAGGCGATCTCTATGATCGTGCGGTCAATATTGTGCTGCGGGATCGCAAATGTTCGACAAGCTATATCCAGCGCCGTCTCTCAGTCGGCTATAATAAAGCTGCCTCACTGGTCGAGCGGATGGAAGAGGAAGGCGTCGTCGGGCCTGCCAACCATGCTGGTAAGCGCGAAATCCTCGTGGGAGGCGGCATTGATCGTGGGGCTTTTGATCCGGATTAATCCGTCTCAGATTTGCCACGCCTAGCCTCTAACACAGCGTTTCCCTTCAGCCCGCGGACTGGTTTGATGATTCGACGCCTTTGGCCTGCCCTAACTTGCCTTTTGAGCCTCGCTCTTGCTGAGCCCTTGCTGGCGCAAAATAGCGCGCCGCTGAATCTCGTGCCGCAAGCACCAGCCAGCCAAGCCATTTCTAAACAAGCAGCGCCGGCTGCTGGCAAAGCTGTGATGGATGCGCAAACCGCCATCGCCAAGGCAAACCAGTGGTTTAATGCCAATCTCACGATTGTCGCCGATTTCGTCCAACTGGGTGCTGATGGCAAGCGGACGGATGGAAAACTCTATGTGCAACGCCCCGGCCGCCTGCGCTTTGAATATGCCCGCCCGGCGACGCTCGAAATCATCGCCGACGGGACTTCGGTTGCCGTGCGAGACCGGAAACTCGCCACGCAGGACGTGTATTTCATCAGCCAGACGCCGCTGAAATTCCTGCTCAAAGAAAAAATCGACATCGCCAAGGACACGCAAATCCTTGATGTGAAAGCCGATGAGCGCTCAGTCATGATCTTGATCGAAGATAAGGCGACCTTTGGTGGCACATCGCGCATCCGCCTTGTCTTTGATGTGGCCAATTTCAGCCTGCGCCAATGGACTGTCACAGACCCGCAAGGCTATGAGACGCTGGTCTCGCTTTCCAATCTTGAATTGGCGCAACGCCCCGATCCGGCCCTGTTCAAAATCAATTATGAAAAATTCGACTGACGGTCCTTTTGGGATAAGTGCCCGGCAGGGTTGATCCTAGCCCGCGCTTTGTGTCACTTCGCAAGAAAGCAGAGGTGACCTTTGTCCTTAAAAATCGCCACGTGGAATATTAATTCCGTTCGCCTGCGGATGCCCATTGTCTTGCGCTATTTGAAGTCGCACGGACCTGACGTTCTCTGCCTGCAAGAAACGAAATGCCGGGACAGTGAATTTCCATCCAGCGATTTACGCGCGGCCGGCTATGAACATCTCGCGATCAATGGACAAAAGGGCTATCACGGCGTGGCCATTGCCTCGCGTATTCCATTGGCCAAAATCGATAAGCGCGAATTCTGCAATATGGGCGATGCGCGCCATATTTCTGCGACTTTCTCTGCTGGCAAGCGCGACATTACCGTTCATAATTTTTATGTGCCTGCGGGTGGTGACATTGCCGATCGAGACCTCAATCCGAAATTTGGCCATAAGCTCGATTTCTTGAGCGAAATGGCGGATTGGATCAAAAAGGCCAAGCTCGCTGAAACCAATGCTATTCTGGTTGGCGATTTAAATATTGCGCCGCTCGAACATGATGTATGGAGTCATAAAGCGCTGCTCAAAGTGGTTAGCCACACACCCATTGAAGTCGAGCGCTTGCAAAAAGTCTTTGATGCAGGCCCTTGGGTCGATGCTTTGCGCACGAAAATTCCTGAGAACCAAAAACTCTATACTTGGTGGAGCTATCGCTCACCCAATTGGGAAACGGCCAATAAAGGTCGCCGCCTCGACCACATTTGGATCAGCCCTGATTTAAAACCCGCGCTGAAAGATCTCGACATTCTCAAAGAAGCGCGCGGATGGGATCGCCCCTCTGATCATGTGCCTGTCATGATCTCCCTCAAAGGGTGAGATTAAAACGGGCCTTTTGCCAAATGATTTGAAAAGCCAACCAGGCGCGCTTCAAGGGCTGCGCGAATGCGCACGGCTGTCTTCGGATATTCTTTCAACACGCGATGAAAAACATGACGGCCAATTTTCATCACTGTTGAAGGCTCACGCGCAATCACCGTGGCCGGGCGCTCTGTATTGGTGAACAACGCCATTTCACCAATTAAAGTATAGGCGGGAATCACCTTTTGAGAGCCAGAACGCGCCGGGTCTTCCATTTGGAAAGAGCCCGAGAGAATAAAATATCCCGCATCTGATGGCTCACCTTTGCGAAAAAGCACATCACCAAGACGCAGAATTTTTGTCTCAGCCGAAAAGGCCAGAAGCCTTAAAGCTTCTGGCTCAATCTCTTGAAACAAGGGCAGCCGCGCAAGATCGCGGACATCATCATCAAGCGCCATATCATCCCGCTGATTTGTTACGGGACGAGCTTATAGCCTCCGGCATCCGTCACCAAGAGCTGCGCATTCGAAGGATTCACTTCGATCTTCTGGCGCAGGCGATAAATATGCGTTTCCAGCGTATGCGTGGTGACGGCCGCATTATAGCCCCACACTTCACGCAACAGAATGTCGCGCGTGACAACCTGCTGACCAGCACGGTAGAGGAAACGCAAGATAGCCGTTTCCTTCTCTGTGAGCCGAAGTTTTCCGCCCTTTTCTGTCGTCAAAAGCTTGGAGCCCGGCTTAAACGTGTAATGACCAATGCGGAAGACTGCATCATCACTGGCCTCATGCTGGCGCAAATGGGCGCGGATACGCGCCAAAAGCACGGCGAAACGGAATGGCTTGGTGACATAATCATTAGCCCCCGATTCGAGGCCAACAACCGTGTCTTCATCCGTGTCATGTCCGGTGAGCATGATGACCGGATTTTTGAAACCGGCTTCGCGCATCTTTTTGACCGCTTCTCGGCCATCAAGATCTGGCAGGCCTACATCCATCAGGACAAGGTCTGGCGCATGCTCTTTGGCTGCGGCCATAGCCGCTTGCGCGCAATCAGCCTGAATCACCGAAAATTCGGGATGAAAGGCCAATTGCTCAGCCAAGGCCGAGCGCAAGTCATTGTCGTCGTCAGCAATCAAAATCTTCCGGACTTGGGTCATTCTATTTCCACCCCGCACATGTCCAATGATGTATTACGAGAAGCGATGACCTTCCAGATCAAGACGGGCCAGATAAGCTCAACACTATGTGTTCGACCAAAAAACTCTCGCGGCTTGTGATTCGCCCCAGTCGGGTTGGGGGCTTGGCCTCAGCCGCACGCCTTCATCTTGGGCCATTGGTCATCAGAGCGGCTATTGGCAAAAACGGCCTCAGCCACAAAAAGCGTGAGGGGGACGGTAAAACCCCCATCGGGACCTTCAAATTACGCAAAGGCTTCTTCCGGGCCGATAAAATGCTGCGCCTATGCTGCACCCC
>CAWUNF010000072.1:0-7207 GCA_963923195.1 uncultured Hyphomicrobiales bacterium
ATCCTCTCTGGTCTCGTGGGCTCGGAGATGTGTATAAGAGACAGAGATAGAACCAATTGGTCTTTGACCACTTTCATCGGCACGCGCGGCAATATGCCGGGCATGGCAGCGCTCAGCACATAAGCCACACGCATAGAAGCACCCAAAATCTGTGCGCGATCCAACATGCGCGCACTCGCCAAAGTGCGGATCGCCGGGCTCACATCATCGCCAGCGCTCATATGGCGATAAGATGCTGCCAAAGCCAGAAACGCGCGGCCTGGATGATCAATGCCCGTAAAAGCCGCATGGGCGATAATATTCAGCGATTGCTCACCGCGATAATCAGGATGTGCGCGCCAACCAATATCGGTCAGCAAACAGGCGGCATGACGCAGACGTCTTTCTTCCTGTGTTTCTTCAAAATGCGTCGATTTGAAAAAGAGATCTGTCCAATCACAAAGCTCTTCGCCATGTGCGGGATCGCGTGAGCGCAAAATATTCAATTCGCGCGCGGCGGTGAGCAAAGGATCTGATTTGCGCTGCGCTGCAGTGAGGCGCTCAAACAAAAGGCCCTCGCGCACACCCAAGGCCGAGATGATAATATCTTTCGGCTTGGCTTGGCGAATAATCTCTTCCAAAACGACCGCTGCATAAGCAAGCAAGGGACGACGACCTGTTGGCACAGCGTCAATATTGGCGAGCATATCTGTGTTCACACGCTCAACAAGGCCCGCGAAATCCGCTGCATCACGCGCAGGGATTGTATAATTATGCATGACATTGAGCGGATAATTGCGCTGGCGCATATGCAACCGCGCCAAAGCGCGCCACGTGCCGCCAATGGCGTAAAAATGACGGCCCTGCAATTTTTTGAGCGGCTTGGCCGAGGCCAAAGCCTCACGTGCAATTTTCAAAGCTTTCTTCGGCGATTTTTCTGACAGGTCCATCAAAGCCAGGCCGCCCAGCGGCAAAGTCACGCCTTGGCCAAGCTTATCGCCTTGCACTTCATTGAGTTCGAGCGAGCCACCGCCCAAATCCCCCGCCACACCATCCGGCTTCCAAAAGCCTGAGACAACACCAAGGGCTGAGAGTTCCGCTTCGCGCTTGCCTGAAAGCAATTCAATCGGCGCACCAATGGCCTCGCGCGCGCTTTTCAAAAAGTCTTTGCCATTGGTGGCATCGCGCGCCGCAGCCGTTGCTAAAACATGCACATCTTTAATATGCATGGCATCGCAAAGCACACGAAAACGATTGAGTGCTGCGAGCGCACGGTCCACACCATCTTGCGGCAGACGCCCCGTTGTCGTCACACCGCGGCCAAGACCGCACAACACTTTATCATTGAAGATCGGCGTTGGTGAGCGCGAGAGCCCCTCATAAGCGACCAGACGAACCGAGTTCGACCCAATATCGACAATGGCAACCGGCTTCATTCGGCCCAGTCGGCCAGGGGCATCTTTCTTCGCAAGCGACATTTTGACTTCAGTTCTTTTCCAACCGCTTGAACAGCGACTTCGGACTGGATTCTTTCAAAGACTTGCCGCGCCCCGACAGGCTCGGATTGGTCATGAAATAGGAATGGGCGTTGAAATGCTCTTCGCCCGGCGCAGGGACTATGCGCTGGCTCGAACCATCCGGCAAGACCCGATAGGATTGCTCATTGTCGATGAGATTAGCGACCATGATTTGATCCAGCACTTGCTCATGCACAGTGGGATTGAGAATCGGCAGCATGACTTCGACACGCCGATCCAAATTGCGCTGCATCAGATCAGCAGATGAAATATAGACATGGGCTTTGGGGTGAGGCAAAGCATGGCCGCCGCCAAAAGCATAGATGCGCGCATGTTCCAAAAAGCGCCCGACAATCGACTTGACGCGAATATTTTCAGACAGGCCCTTCACACCTGGGCGCAAACAGCAAATGCCACGAATGATGAGATCAATTGATACGCCCGCTTGGCTTGCTTCATAAAGCGCATCAATAATTTCTGGGTCAACCAAAGCATTGCATTTGGCCCAGATGGACGCAGGCTTGCCCGCACGCGCAAAGCCAATCTCTTCTTCAATATGCTCCAGAAAACGCTTTTTCAGCGTCAACGGCGACATGGCCATGCGCTCTAAGCCAACCGGCTCAGCATAGCCCGTGATGAAATTAAACACGCGAGAGACATCGCGCGCAATCACCGCATCTGCGGTGAAAAGCGAGACATCTGTATAAACCCGCGCAGTCTGGGGATGATAATTGCCTGTGCCAACATGGCAGTAAGTGACCAGTGCGCCTGCTTCCCGTCGCACAACCAGTGACAATTTGGCATGGGTCTTGAGTTCGATAAAGCCAAAGACCACTTGCGCGCCTGCGCGCTCCAAATCGCGCGCCCAGCGAATATTGGCCTCTTCATCAAAGCGCGCTTTCAATTCGATCAAAGCGGTCACGGATTTTCCCGCTTCCGCCGCTTCAATCAAAGCGCGCACAATGGGACTGTCGGATGAGGTGCGATAGAGCGTCTGCTTAATGGCAACCACATTGGGGTCGCGCGCCGCTTGGTTCAAAAACTGAACCACCACGTCAAAAGATTCATACGGGTGATGGACCACGAGATCCTTTTGCTTAATCGCGGCGAAACAATCCCCCGCATTGTCACGCACACGCTCAGGAAAACGCGGATTATAGGGCGTGAATTTCAGCTCGGGTCGATCAATCGACACGATCTCAGACAATTCATTCAAAGCCAGCATACCATCATGGATGAAAATCTCATCCTCTGACGCGTCCAATTCGGCAGCCACAAATTGCTGCAAAGAGACCGGCATATGGGCGTCAAATTCAAGGCGAATGACGCGTCCACGACGGCGGCGCTTCAACGCGCTTTCGAACACGCGCACCAGATCTTCGGCCTCTTCTTCCACTTCCAAATCGCTGTCACGAATGACACGGAATAGGCCCTGCCCCTTCACCGTATAACCGGGGAAGAGACGCTTGGTCTGCATGACGATCAAAGTTTCCAGCGGCACAAAACGCGCTGCACCCGGCTTATAGATTTCTGGCAATCGCACGAAGCGCTCGACCTTGGTCGGCAGACGCACCAAAGCATTGAGACGGCGCCCATCGGTTGCGCGCACCAATTCAAAGGCAACGGAGAAGCCAAGATTGGGAATGAAAGGAAAGGGATGGGCCGGATCAATCGCAAGTGGCGTCAGAATGGGGTAGATATGCGCCAGAAAATGATCATCAAGCCATGACATTTCATGGTCTGTGAGATCATCGCGATCCACAATATCAATCTCGACTTTGGCAAGATCTTCGCGCAATTCGTGGAAACGCACCTGCTGTTCTGCGGTCAATTTGATCGCCTGATCGCGAATGCGGTTCAAAGCCTCATGCGGCGTCAGCCCATCTTCAGACAAAACAGTGACGCCCGAGCGCACTTGGCCGCGCAGACCCGCAACGCGCACCATGAAAAATTCATCGAGATTATTTGCCGAGATCGACAAGAAGCGTAACTGTTCCAAAAGCGGATGATTGCGATTAGAGGCTTCCAGCAAAACGCGGCGGTTGAATTCCAGCCAAGACAATTCGCGATTGATAAAGCGATCGGCCGGGGCCAAAGCTTTGGGCGAAATAAGGGTCGGCGCGGCTTCCACCACGCGCAAAACCGTCTCAGCCTCTAAACCCTTAGCCACCATCATCATCTCCCCGGCACAATTGACCGGCAAAATCTGGCATCAGGATGACACTAGCATGACAAATCCGCCCTGGCGGGGTCATGGTTAAAAATGGTTAAGAGGCATCCCCCGCCCCTTCCCCATCGAGACGGCGCAGAACTTCTGCCGCAACGGGACGGGTAATGGGCTTGGACCGGGCCAAGGCCTCGCGGTCGAGCTCCTCGACAATGGCGCGCGCCGCATCCAAAGAGCGCTCAATCCGCACCGCCAAATATTCAACGACCGATGTATCAACGACAAGCTGGCGGTCGACAAAAAGTTTGACCAAAACCGCGCGCACCAAAGCATCATCGGGCTCGCCAATCTCAACGGCTGGCGCGAGCCGCAACCGTGAGAGAAGATCACGCGTGGTCAGCCCCCATGAATCTGGCCATTGGCGGGCCGTGATCACTAAAAAGGTTCCGCTCTCGCGCACCAAATTCAAAAGATGAAAAAGCTCTTTTTCAACGCCGCGCGCGCCATCGGCATCTTCAATCAGAATGGCGGGAGCCCGCGCAAGACCCGGCAAATCCGCAAGCGGCAATTGCGCGGCGGGCAAAATACGCGCGCCTGCATGAGCAGCCCAAATAGCAGCCAGATGACTTTTGCCTGCACCCGTTGGCCCCAGCAAAAGCAAAACGCGATCTGGCCAATGAGGCCATGTCTCAAACATATCCCATGCGCGCTTATTCGACGGCGAGACGAGAAAATCCTCGCGGCCATAGCGCGTCTCAACCGGCAGATCGAGTGTGAGCTGTTTGGGAAAAGGCTTCATGCCTGATGGCCCTTGCCCAAATAAAGCGGCGAGTTGAGATAATTATGCAAGGCAAAGCGCATCAACACACCAACGGCTGCAGCAATGGGCACGGCCAGCAAAAGCCCCGTGAAACCAAAGAGTGAACCAAAGGCCAGCAAAGCCAGCATCAACCAGACAGGATGCAACCCGACCGATTCACCCACCAATTTCGGCGTGAGAATATTGCCTTCCAAAAATTGCCCGACGCCAATCACGCCCAAAACCATGAGCAAAAGCGTCACTTGCGGCCAGCCTTGCACAATGGCAATAGCAACAGAAATGACAAGACAGGTGAGTGAGCCAACATAGGGAATGAAGCTCAAAAAGCCACCTGTAATGCCAATGAGAAGCCCATAGTTTAGGCCCACAAGCGACAGGCCTGCGCCATACCAAGTGGCCAGAAACAAACAGACAAGTGATTGTCCGCGCAAAAAGCCAGACAAAGCGGCATTGATCTGTGCGGCAAGCGCGCGAATGGTATCGAGCTCATCGCGCGGCAACCAAGAGTCGATCTTGTCCACCATGCGATCCCAATCCAGCAGAATGTAGAAAGCAACAACGGGCGTAATCACGAGCAGCGACAAAAGGCTGAGCAAAGCGCGCCCACCCGACCAAAGCGATTTCAAAACACCGCCCGCATATTTGGCAGCTTCTGTCGCAAGATCACTCACCGAGCCACCCAGCGCACCCGCACTTGGATCCAATTGCACGCCAAAGCGCTCCGCCAATGGCGCAAGACGCGCAATCAAACCCGCACCTTGTTCGGTGAAGAGATCGCGCAAGCGCGCCATATCACGCGGCAGAGCGTCCAAGAAAGCAGCCACCTGTGAGCCCAAGACAGGCAGCAAAACCATCGCGGCCAAAACCAACACAAGGACAAAACCGATAAGAATGAGCAGCGTCGCACCCAGACGATTGAGGCCCATTTTTTCTAAACGATCCGCCACGGGGTCGAGCAAATAGGCAATGGCCAAGCCTGCCGCAAAAGGCATGAGCACATCAGCTAAAAGCCAAAGCAGGAGAATAAAGACGGTGAGACCGCCAAGCCAAAAACCGAGCCGTGCTTCCATGCGCATCAGATCAACGCCCCTTCAAGCACTCATGTGCCGGTACCATTGCGCCAGATAGGCCGCCCCAGAGACGACCGTCAATGTCGCAACCAGAACAAGGGCTATGCCGAACCACGGGCCGAGGCTCCATTCAAAGGCTTTGAGCCCCAGCACCAGACCCGCAAAGGCGATTTGGGCGGTCGTATTGAGCTTGGAGACCATGAGCGGGCGAATTTCGACCGGCTTATCCATGATCCAAGAAATAACCACTGCCCCCATAATCATGACATCGCGGGAGACCACGACCAGCGCGATGGAAGCCGGGACTGCCCCCGCCACGGCCAGCGTAATATAGATGGAAATCAGCAGGGCTTTATCGGCCAAAGCATCCAAATAGGCGCCCAATTCGCTGTGCAAATGGAAGGTTCGGGCCAAAAAGCCATCTAAGCCATCGGAGGCCCCCGCCAGCAAAAACAGGCCCAAAGCCCAGTCCCATTCATGGTCCGCAATCATCAGGATCGTCACCGGAACCAACAGGATCCGGGTGAGCGTGATCAGATTGGGCAAAGCGGCAAAAAAGGGCGAGCGGGTCATGGGGGCAATCTAGCACGGGCGTGAGGCCCCGCCAGCCGAGTTGCTTTCACCTTGAAGAGAGCGGTGAAAGGCGCCCTCCCGCCCTTGCATCCGCCGCCCGCAGAGGCTACCCCGGCCAGACAAAGGATCGCATCCCATGACCAATGCCCCTGAGAGTGGAAAAGGCCTGACCTATGCGCAGGCTGGCGTCGATATTGATGCCGGCAATGCGATGGTGGAAGACATCAAGCCGCTGGTGCGCGCGACCCGCCGCCCCGGCGCGGATGCGGAGATCGGCGGCTTTGGTGGCCTGTTTGATCTCAAAGCCGCTGGCTTCAAAGATCCAATCCTCGTGGCTGCCAATGATGGCGTGGGCACGAAAGTGAAAATTGCGATTGAGACCGGCATTCACGATACGGTCGGCATCGATCTCGTTGCTATGTGCGTCAATGATCTCGTGGTGCAAGGCGCGGAGCCACTCTTCTTCTTGGATTATTACGCAACCGGCAAACTCGATCCGCGCGCGGGTGCTGCTATCGTCAAAGGCATTGCACAAGGTTGCATAGACGCAGGCTGTGCATTGATTGGCGGTGAGACGGCCGAAATGCCGGGCCTCTATGCCAAAAATGATTATGACCTCGCAGGTTTTTCGGTTGGCGCGGCCGAGCGCGGCAAGCTCTTGCCAGCGGGCGATGTTGGCCCCGGCGATGTTGTGCTGGGCTTACGCTCATCAGGCGTTCACTCTAATGGCTTCTCGCTCGTGCGTCGCATTGTCGAGCGCGCGGGTTTGACATGGGATGATGCTGCACCCTTCGCACCGGGCAAGAAACTGGGCGAAGCTTTGCTCACCCCCACCCGCATTTATGTGAAGCCGCTGTTGCAAGTGTTGCGCAAAACAACAGGCTTAAAAGCCCTCGCGCATATTACGGGCGGTGGTTTCCCCGATAATATTCCACGCGTTTTGCCAGAGGGCGTTGGCGTGACGCTTGATCTCAACGCTGTGCCTATTCTCCCCGTCTTTAAATGGCTGGCGTCGGCTGGCGGTGTGGCGATGGAAGAAATGCTGCGCACCTTCAACTGCGGCATCGGCATGATTGTCGTC
>CAWUNF010000073.1:0-7191 GCA_963923195.1 uncultured Hyphomicrobiales bacterium
GCGTTGAACAAGCCTGCCTCGCTACGACACAGCGCTTGAATTTCTGGATTGCCGCGTCGCGCACGCGCTCCTCGCAATGACGGCCGGAAAATGGCGCAGAAACTGCAATCATTGCCAATGGCAGGCATAATGCAATGCAGACATGCCGCCCCTCTCCCCCGTCATTGCGAGGAGGCGCAAAGCGCCGACGCGGCAATCCAGACAAGAAAAAGGCCGCCCTAGCGAGCGGCCTTTTCAATCTCTCACGAAGCGAAGGGCTTACTTGCCCCAGACTTCTTGCGCGACTTCGACAACGAGGCGCAGTTTTGCCCATTGCTCTTCTTCCGCCAGCACATTGCCCTCTTCGGTTGAAGCAAAGCCGCATTGCGGCGACAGGCAGAGCTGATCGAGCGGCGCATATTTTGATGCTTCTTCGATCCGGCGCAGCAGATCATCACGCGTTTCAAGCGTGCCCGTCTTCGACGTCACGAGACCGAGCACCACATGCTTGCCCTTCGGCAAGAAGCGCAAAGGCTCGAAACCGCCAGAACGGTCATTGTCCCATTCCATGAAATAGCCGTCGGCATGGACTTGGTTGAAGAGAAGATCGGCAATCGGCTCATAGCCGCCAGAGGCGACGAAGGTCGAGCGGAAATTGCCACGGCACAAATGCATGGTGATGGTCAGATCATCCGGGCGACCATCAATGGCCGCATTGATCATGCCGGCATAAATCTCGCCCTGCTTTTCTGGATCATCTCCACGTGCGGCCAACATCTTGCGCTGCTCAGGATCGCAGAGATAAGCGAAGGAGCAATCATCGAGCTGCAAATAGCGGCAGCCTTCCGCATAAAAAGCATGGGCGGCCTTGCGATAGGCTTGGCCGAGATCATGATAGAAAGCATCCATCTGCGGATAAACGCCCATATTGATCATCTTACGACCGCCGCGATAATGCAGCATGGACGGTGATGGAATCGTCATTTTCGGCGTGCGCTTTGTATGCGCCTTCAAATAGCGGAAATGCGACAGCATCGGATGATCGGCGAAATCAACACGCCCCACGACACGCGGCGCTTGCGCCTTGGTTTGCACGCCAGCAAATTGAATGCCCTGTTCGACATCGATCAGCTCGACGCCTTCCAGATGACCGAGAAAATCAAAATGCCACCACGCGCGGCGATATTCACCATCGGTGATCGACTGCAGGCCAATCTCTTCCTGCTTGGCGATGACTTTCTTGATTTCGACATCTTCTGTCGCTTGCAGATCGGAGGCCGAAATATCACCACGCGCATATTTGATGCGCGCATCTTTCAGCGCGGCTGAGCGCAGCAGAGAGCCAACATGGTCAGCACGGAAAGGCGGCTTGGTGCGTTGCATTGTCTTCACATCCTCTAACTTGGGCGTTGCCACCCTTTAATGTGCGCCGGGCGCTCCGGCAATGCCCATCAGATTGGCCAATCTTACGGCATCTTCGGCCAATTCGGGAGAGGGCCCTGCATGAACAATCGTGCCGCGATCCAAAATAATCGCGCGCTCGGTGAGCGGCAGAATTTTGCGCGCACTTTGTTCCACAATAATGGCGGCCATGCGCTCTTCCACAACAATGCGACGAATGGCAGCGAGCAATTCATCAACAATGATGGGCGCGAGACCCTCTAGCGGCTCGTCCAGCAAAAGCACGCGCGGATTGAGCGCAAGCGCGCGCCCGACCGCCAGCATTTGCTGCTCGCCGCCCGAGAGCTGCGTGCCCAAGTTGCGCTTACGCTCGGCAAGGCGCGGGAACATTTGGTAAATGCGCTCGAGCGTCCACGGGCCTTTCGTGGCAATGGCGGTGATATTTTCTTCAACCGTCAGCGAGCGGAAAATATTGCGCTCTTGCGGCACCCAGCCAATGCCCGACATAGCCCGCTCATCGGGGCGCATTTTGGTGATGTCTTTGCCTGCAAGATAGAGCGCACCATCGCGGCGACGTGTGAGACCAACAATCGTATTGATGAGCGTTGTCTTGCCGGTGCCATTGCGACCAAGCAGCGCCAGCGCCTCCCCTTCCTTCAAAGAGAAGGAAATATTTTGGAGCACCTGTGCTTCGCCATAACCAGCAGCGATTTTTTCCAGTCGAAGAAGATCAGACATGAACTTCCTCCTCGCCGAGATAGACTTGGCGCACGCGCGGGTCATTGGCAATTTCTTCTGGGCTTCCCTCGCAGAAGAGGCCGCCATTCACCAAAACGGAAATGGATTTGGCAAAGCGGAAAACCAGATGCATGTCGTGTTCAATCAGGATGAGCGCGACTTCTTTCGGGAGTGCCGCAACAACATCGAGAATCTGCTCGCGCTCATGTTCGGGCACGCCAGCAGCCGGCTCATCGAGCAGAAGCACTTTCGGTTTTTGCGCGAGCGCCACGGCAATTTCGAGCAGGCGTTGCTTGCCGTAAGCCAATTCACCAACGCGCGCATGAGCAATGTCAGAAATGCCAAGCTGGGCGAGCAGCGCCACCGCTTCATCGACAAAGTCAGAGCGCGAGCCAACAGGGCGCCACCAAGACGCGCCCGCATTTTCACGCTCAGCAATGGTGAGCATCAGCGTTTCGATGGGCGTCAGATCGGCAAAGAGTTGATTGATCTGGAATGTGCGTGCCATGCCTGCATGTGCGCGCCTGCGCGCCGACCATTTGGTGACATTCACACCATCGAGCAAAATTTCGCCCGATGTCGGCGTGAGCACGCCAGAGAGCAAATTCACAAAAGTGGTTTTGCCCGCGCCATTCGGCCCAATCAAAGCGTGACGCGCGCCTTCCGGCAATTTGAAATTGACATGATCTGTCGCGGTAATGCCGCCAAAGCGTTTCACCAAATCGCGTGATTCAAGCAGGATGCGCTGGCTCATGATGCGCCTCCCTTGCGACGCCACGCCGAGAGAAGATTATCGAGCAGGCCTAAAATGCCCCCGCGCACGAAGAGCACGAGAGCCACCAGCGTCACGCCCAACCAGAACTGCCAATATTGCGGCGTAATATTGCCCAGCACATCTTGCATGGTGCGGAAAATCACCGAGCCCAGAAGCCCGCCATAGAGATGACCTGCGCCCCCAAAGACCAGCATGAGCATGGCATCTGCCGAGCGATGGAAGGCGACATAATCGGGTGAGGCAAATTGTGTGGTCTGCGCGGCAAGTGCGCCCGCCACGCCCGCATAGAAAGCCGCCACTGTATAGACCGCAATCAAACGCGCATTGACCGGCATGCCAATGGCGCGTGTGCGCAATTGATTGCCTTTGATCGCTTGCAATGACAGGCCGAAAGGCGATTTCACCAAAGCGCGCGCTATAACAAAAAGCACGAAAAGCACGACCAGCGAATAGACATAAGCAACGCGACCGAAGAGATCGAAATCCCAAATGCCAAGCACGGCAGAAGGCAAGACACCTTGCAAACCATCTGAGCCGCCGGTGAGCCATTTCATCTGATTGACAACTTCATCCACGATGAGCGCGACACCCAGCGTCACCATAAGGCGCGTCATGTCAGAGCCGCGCAAAACCAAAAAGCTTGTTGCAAAGCCGATGAAAGCCGCCACACCGCCGCCAATGAAAAGGCCGATCAGCGGATCGCTCCACAGGCTTGTGCCCATGCCGTGTTTGGCCGCAAGGCCCGCTGCATAAGCGCCAATGCCGAAGAAGGCGCCCTGCCCCAAAGTCACAATTCCCGCATAACCCAGCACCAGATCAACGGAGAGAGCGACGAGACCAAGAATGGCGATTTCGCTGAGCAGTGAAAGCTTCGTCGGGAAAATCCAATAGCAGGCGACCGCCAAAATCCAGAAGGCGATTTCAGCCGCGCCCCAGTTTGAGCGACCCAGCAGAACGGCACGCGCTTGCACGGCTTCTGGTGAAGGTGAAGTGATCATGCTCATCACGCCCTCACTTGCCAGCCGCGCGGGCGAAGAGCCCTTGCGGACGCACGATCAGCACGACGACCATGATCGTGTAAATGATGAAGCCACCAACAGCGGGCACATAATATTTGCCAGCCACATCGGCGACGCCGAGCAAAATGGCGGCAAGAAATGGGCCGGTAATGGTTGTCGTGCCGCCGACGGAAATGACGATCAAAAAGTAGATCATATATTTCAGCGGAAATGTCGGATCGAAAGAGATAATGCCCGTCCCCAACGCGCCACCAAGGCCTGCAAGGCCTGAGCCCACGGCAAAAGTGACGGCGAAGATGCGCGTGACATCAATACCAAGCCCCCGCGCGACGCGGCCATCGTCCACGGCGGCGCGCAAACGCGAACCAAAGCGCGTCTTGGTGAGCACGAGCTGCAGCGAGATCACGAGCAGACCGCAAATGAGAATGACGAAAACGCGGTAGACGCCAATCGACGCGCCCAAAAAATTCAGACGGCCCGTGAGATAGTCCGGCAGATTCACAATCTGCTGGTTCGCGCCATAGGCATAATCGACCATTGCAATGGAGATAAAAACAAGGCCGATGGAAAAGAGCACCTGATCGAGATGCGTCTTATCATAGAGATGGCGATAGAGCGTGCGCTCAAGGACAAGGCCAAGCACAGCGGCAAAAATAAAAGCGGCAGGCAGGCAGAGCAAAAATGGCACGCCCATCTGCTGCATGAGCGTGATGGTCAAATAGCCACCGGCCATAGCAAAAGTGCCATGCGCGAGATTGATAAAATTCATAAGGCCGAGAGTGACGCACAGGCCGACTGCCAGAATGAACAGCAGCATGCCATAGGCAATCCCGTCGAGAAGAATGGTGAGCAATTGTCTGGTCCTTCAAAGGGCCGTTGCGAGGAAACACTCGCAATGACGGCGGGACGCTGAGCGCCCCGCCGCCACTGGATCTTTTAGATCAGACTCAGTTCGAGCCCTTCACATTCGGGATGGTGGCAAACTCAACATTATAGAGCTGGCCATCGACCTTCTTCACTTCGCGCACATAGACATTCTGCGTCACGTCGCGGGTCGCGGGATCAATCGACATGGGACCGCGCGGCGAAACCCACGAGAGGCCCTTCATCGCTTCAACCAGCTTGGTGCCATCTGTATCACCCTTGGTCTTTTCCAAAGCCTTATAGATGGCAGCCATGCCGTCATAACCACCGACCGACATGAAGTTCGGGCGCATGTTATTATTCGCCTTCAAGAAGGCAGCGACATAGGCCTTGTTTTCCGGGCTGTCATGCGCGGCCGAATAATTATGCGAGGTGATCATGCCGATGAGCTGATCGCCCATGCCATTGAGCTGATCATCATCGGTCACATCGCCCGTGCCAATGATCTTAATGCCAGCTTTCGCCAATTCACGCTCATTGACCTGTTTCATCAGGCTTGCGCCTTGGCCTGACGGCACAAAGAGGAAGAGCGCATCTGGCTTCAAATCCTTCGCCTTCTGCAAGAAGGGCGCGAATTCCGGATTCATCAGCGGCGAGCGCAAAGTTTCGAGAACCTTGCCGCCCTTGGCTTCAAATTCAGCCTTGAACGCCTTTTCTGAATCGAGGCCCGGACCATAATCAGAAACCAGCGTCACAACGGTCTTGATATTATTGGCAGCCGACCATTGCGCCATCGGCGCCGTATTCTGCGGCAGCGTGAAGCTGGTGCGCACGAAGTAAGGCGAGGACGCGACAATCGTTGATGTGCCAGCCGCCATAATGACAGCCGGAACTTTGGCTTGCGTGGCGACAGGGCCAACGGCGAGCGCGAGCGGCGTCAGACCGAAGCCGCCCAAGAAAGCGACCTTGTCATTGACGACGAGTTCGGTAGCGAGACGCTTCGACTGGTCAGCCGCGCCCGTGTCGTCCTTGATGATAAGCTCAATCTTCTTGCCAGCAACCGTATTGCCATTCTGCGCCATCCAAAGACGGGCGCCAGCTTCAATCTGGCGGCCGGTTGAGGCCGAGGGGCCCGTCATCGGAAGAATGAGACCAACCTTTACGGTCTCCTGCGCGGCTGCGGCAGAAATACCTGTGGCGAGAGCAAGACCGGCAACGCCCATGCTCTTCAGAATCTGTCTGCGAAACATTCCAATCCTCCCGAAAAAGCTCACGCCTTGTGGCGGGCTTCTTGACTGTCTGGCCCAACGGCCAAGCCTGATTTAGGGCTGACCTCAACACGCGACAATGAGGGGCACGTTTCAAGCGATCATTTCGCAAGAATTGATGCAGGCCGTTCATTGCACGCTTTTGGCGCCTGCAGAGAACTAAGCGCGCCCCGCGCACGGGGGCAAGCCCGCCAGCCATGAGAATTGTGCGTATTGCGAACAAATCTACGTTTATGCGACCATCGGTTGAGGGCCTGAGCGATTCCAGCCCCCAGAGAGTTGAAGACGACACCCTATGAATGCGCCCCTGCCGACCCCGATTACGCCCGATGACCCCTCTTATATTGCAGCCCTTGCACGGGGTCTGGCGGTCATCCGCGCTTTTGGGGCGGGGCGGGAAAAGCTGACACTCGCCGATATTGCCAAGACAACGGATTTGCCGCGCGCAACTGTGCGCCGCTCGCTGCTGACTTTGCAGGCACTGGGCTATGTGGCGAGTGATGGCAAGCATTTCATGCTCACGCCCGGTGTTCTGTCGCTGGGCTATGCCTATCTCTCGTCGACGCCTTTGCCGCGCGCCATTCAGCCGACGCTGGAATCGGTGAGCGAAAAGACGAATGAATCCTCCTCCTGCGCCATTTTGGATGGGGCTGAGATTGTCTATGTCGCGCGCGCGGCCACGCGACGCATCATGTCGGTTGGTCTGTCAACGGGCTCACGCCTGCCCGCTTATTGTTCCTCGCTCGGGCGCGTTTTGCTCGCCGCTTTGCCAGATGTTGAAGCGCGTCGTCTCATCACAAGTATGAAGCGCGAAAAGCTGACGCCACACACGATCACCGATGTCGAGGCTTTGATGAAAATGCTCGCGCAAGTGCGGGCAGAAGATTATGCGCTTGTCGATGAGGAACTCGAAATCGGCCTGCGCTCGATTGCAGTGCCCGTGCGCAATGCATCAGGGCAAATTGTGGCGGCCATGAATATTGGCGTGCAGGCAGGGCGCGTCTCACGCGAGGGGCTGATCAAAGATATTCTGCCGGTGCTCAAAGCCGCGGCTGAAAGCGTGGCACCCGCGCTGATTTAGCAAGACTCGCAGCAATCCAGAAAAATCAGCGTCCATCATCTGCTTCGCGGATCACCTGCGGTTCGC
>CAWUNF010000074.1:0-7158 GCA_963923195.1 uncultured Hyphomicrobiales bacterium
AGCCACGGGCGCGTAGCTCAGCGGGAGAGCACTACCTTGACATGGTAGGGGTCACAGGTTCGATCCCTGTCGCGCCCACCATTTAAAAGCCCTGGCCTTGTGCCGGGGCTTTTTCATTTGACCACGGTCAAGGCAGGCTTGGGGCAGATTGGGCAATTTTCTGCTCAAGGAGTTGCCCCATGAAGATCCTCGCTCGTCTGGTCTCGCTGCTAAAAGCCATTGTCTTGCCGTCAGCGCCCGCTTTCACTTGTGGCGATTGTGCGCGCAATGCCCAATGCGGGTTGGAGCCGAGTGACACCTGTCTTGTGCGGATTGCCCAAATGTCGTCGGGCCGCGGCAAGCCGCGCCAGACGATGGTTGGCTATTGAACGTCCTGACATAGGCGTGAAGCGCGTGTGCTTTCTCTGGCGCGGCTAAGCGGCTAATTTCCTCTCCAATAAGAGAGGGAGGGACATATGCGGCTTGGTTTTGTGAGCGCGTTCGCTGCGCTGATGGGCTTGTCGGTGGGCGTTGCGCAAGCGCAAACGCCAGAGGCTTTCTACAAGGGCAAGACCATTTCCATCGTCATGGGCACAGGCCCTGGTGGCTCTTACGATCTCTATGGTCGTTTGATTGCGACGCATTACGCCAAGCATATTCCCGGCAATCCCAACATTATTGTTGAACATATGCCGGGTGCGGGTGGGGCCATTGCAGGCAATTTCATTTTCAACAATGCGCCGATGGATGGCAGTAAAATTTTGCTCGCCCATGCTCTGCCTTTGATTGAAAAATTACAAAATGACGGCGTGCGTTTTCAGTCGAAAAAATTTCAATGGCTCGGCGCTTATGATCAGATCAGCCAAATGCTCGCGATCTGGCATACATCTCCCGGCAAATCGATGGGTGAGCTGAAGAGCGACCGCAATATTGTGCTGGGCTCGATGGGGCGCTCGCATCTGTCTTATCAATGGGCCTCTTTGTTGAAAGATGCAGTGGCAGGCCAATTCCGCGTCATCTCTGGTTTTCCAACAGGGGGTGAATTGAATATGGCGATGGAGCGCGGTGAAATTTCGGGTTGGGTTGTGGCGTGGGAAAATATTTCTGGCGGCAATGAACATTGGCTGCGCGAAAAGAAAATCACCATTCCTGTCCAATTCACTTTGACGCGTATGCCCGAATTGAAAGATGTGCCAACTTTGATTGAGCTTTCACAAGGCGAGAATAAGGAGATCGCTGAATTTTTGGCGGCAGGCACGCCCCATGCACGCGCGCTGGCTGTTGGCCCAAATGTTCCAGCCGATCGTGTGGCGGCTTTGCGCGCAGCCTTTGAAGGCATGATCAAAGATCAGGCCTTTTTGGAAGAAGCCAAGAAGCGCAATCTCTCCATTACCCATCGCAATGCGGATGAGGTGCAAAAGCTCACCGATCGCATTGTCGATGCATCGCCAGACTTTATTGCAAAAGTGAAAAAGGCGGTGGGCGCGGATTAAATCTCGCGCCCATCCACTTCAATCGTCAGCTTCTCGACCTTGGTGCGGATTTCATCGAGCTGCGGATTGATTTCGAGCGCGCGGCGGAACACGCGCAAAGCCTGCGCCTTATTCTCTTCGCGCTCGAGAATCGTGCCCACGCCCACAAGCGCCATAAAATGGCGTGGTTCGAGTTTCAGCACATGGGCGAGATCTTCCATCGCGCCCGCATAATCGCGGTCCATGAAACGCGTCGTGGCGCGTCGGCTCCAGCTTTCTGACCATTGCGGCTCAATCTCGATCAGGCGATCGAGCATGTCGCGGGCGACTTTGAAATCTTTTTGGCGAAAGAGCGCGGTGACGCGCTCCATCAAAAGGTCTGCCGTGTCAGAGCCCGAGCGCGCCCAAACACGCTCAATGGCGCCCACCAGGCCACGGGCTTCATTCCGGTCTTGCGCCTTGGCGAGGCGTTCAAACAATTCGTCGAGGATCTTCTGGCGTCCCGCAGGCTGCGCAGGCGCGTCCGAAGGCTGGGCAGCCCGCTCAGGCGATTTGGAGGGCGTCTGTGGGCTATTTTGCGCATGGGCGAGGGTGGCAGCCCCGGCGATCAGGGCGGCTGCCGAGAGGCTCAAAAAAAGGCTCTGTGCGGCGCGCATGAGAAAAGACTAGGGCGGGCCTTTCAGCCCGTCAAAGCCCAATGACGAAAAAACCCCGGCGAGCCGGGGTTTTTGCGGTCAAAAAGACGACAGAAAGGGCTTAGCCCTGGCGCGCCTTAAAACGCTTCTGGGTCTTGTTGATGATGTAGACGCGGCCCTTACGGCGCACGAGCTGGTTGTCGCGATGGCGACCACGCAGCGATTTCAAAGAGTTACGGACCTTCATGACTCGTCCTCAGAACAGTTGGGGAGCGGGAACAGGCCACGCCACCGAATTTCGTGACGGGTCTATGCCCCATTTGCCAAGGGAGATCAACCTGAAAACGTCTATTCTCCCCGCCTGTGCCCCTGATTCTGACCCTTTGAGGCCCTTGTGACACTTGCTGAAAATCTAAGCCGCGCCCGCCAGACCCGCAGCTTCCATCGCTGGCAGGCAGGCGAGGGGCCAAGCGACCATGCAGGCGCCTATGCCGTCCAGGCGGAAGTCGCTCGACTGACGGGCAATGGCATTGCGGGCTGGAAGACAGGTTTTGCCCCCGAAGGCGGTGGGCGGGCCATTGCCGGGCCGCTTTTTTCTGGCGACATGCGCCCCAATGGTGGCGCCTATCGTCTGGCCAAAGGCGCATGGGTGATTGTGGAAGTCGAGCTTGCCATTCGTTTGGGGCGCGATTTGCCAAAGGGCCCGACCTATTCGCTCGAGGATATTTTGGATGCGACAGATGAAGTGCTCACCGCCATTGAATTGGTTGGCACGCGCTATGCGGATTTTGATGGCACGCCGTTTGAAGCCAAGCTTGCTGACAATCTCAACAATGCGGGGTTTGTTGCGGGCTCAGGTCAGCGTGATGTGCGCGCGGTGGCGCGTGGTGGCATGGCGCTCAAACTTTGGCGCGATGGCGCTTTAATTGCAGATCATGACGCGCGTCACAATGATGGTGAGCCGCTCTTGGCTGTTGCGGCTTTTGCATCTCAACAGCCAGATCATTTGGGTGGTTTGAAAGCCGGTCATTATGTGACGACCGGATCGCTCAACAGGCTTTTGAAAGTGGAAGGCCCCGCCGAATTCAAGGCTGAACTCGGCGGGATTGGATCTGTGGCTTTGCGAATTGAGATTTAAGCGGGCGGAGAAATAATTTCCTTCGCGCGCTTGATCGTTTCTTTTGGCGTTGCATAGAGCTTTTCAACAACGCCTTGTACGCGTTCGCCAGAAGAGGGCGTCACATCCAAACGATTCTTTTCAGCATCGGCTTGGAATTCGGCATCTTTCACCGTCTTCATGAAAGCATCGCGCAAGACTTTCACTTGGTCCATATTCGTGCCGGGGGGCGCAATATAGGGACGGCCAAAGATTTGTTGGCTTAAAACCATTTCAACGGCGCGCTTATCTTCTTCCTTTTTGATGAATTTCCAAATCGTCGGCACGCCCATTTTGTCGAGTTCGGCTTCCGATTCGAGACCGTTTTGGACAAGAATATTGATCTTCTTGTCGGCAACCCATGATGGGCGCTGCGATTTCAAGCTCGACCAATCAAGGCCGCACATGCCATCCACTTCGCCGCGTTCCATTGCGAGGAAAATATCAACCGTGCCCTTATAGCCAGATACAATATTGAACTGCGCGCCAGTCGCATTCTGATGCATATAGGCATAATCGCGCGTGGAGCCGCCGGCCGCACTTGCACCAATAATGACTTTATTGGTCAGCGCTTGTTCAAATGTTTTGATCTTTGAATTTTCATAAGTCACGCAGACGCGCGTGCCAGAATCCGCACTGCCAAGATAGATGAATTTTGTCGGATCAAAGAGGCCCTGTTGCTTTTCTTCCAAAAGCGGGCCGATGATCACGCCGGGAAAAACAGCGCCAATCATTGTGCCGTCTTTGGGTGCAACGGAAGCAAGATAAGCGGCCGCTGTGCCAGAGCCAGCACCGGGCTGATTGCGCGGCACGAAAGTCGGGCTGCCCGGAATGAAGCGCGATATGTGGCGGGAAATGGCGCGCGCATAAAGATCATAGCCGCCGCCCGCGTCCCCGCCGATCAGAAAGACGATCTGCTTGCCTGCATAGAAATCAGCCGCTGCGGCTGGCGTCGCAATCAGCGCGAGGCTCGCCAGAGTGGCGGCGAGGCCCGCCTTGAGGCTCTTCAGCTCGATCATATCCGAAACGCTCCCTTACCTGTTTTGTCATCTGCCCTTTTTGGGCTTGGACTGATTTATCGGGAATTTCGGGCCAAGACGCAACTAAAGTCTAAATCGATTGAAAAAAGCCCCACCGATGGAGATCGGCGGGGCTCAAAAGGGTCGGGAATACGCAAGACTCAAATTTCCCGGTGCGCGACCATGCCGTTTAAGTCTCTAACGTTGGGTTAAGCGGGGCCTCTAGCGCCCGAAGGCTGCTGCAATGCGCTGGGTGAAGCTGCGCACGGGCGGGTTATTGGCCGGGGCATCGGCTTTGGCGAGGCCAATGGAGCCGCGCATTCCTTCCAGTGTGAATTTGCCGACCAGCATTTCGAGGTCATGCGCCTTATCGGTGAGGGCATGGCTGGCGCTGGTCGTCTCATCGACCATAGCGGCATTTTGCTGCGTGTTCTGGTCCATCTGGCCGACTGCCACATTCACTTCGCGCAGGCTGACAGATTGATCATGTGCGGATGTCGCTATGGCTTCGACGAGTTCTGTGACGCGCGCCACATGATGACCGATGGAGGTGAAGGCTTCGCCTGTGTGGCGCACCAGACCAACGCCTGATTCAATTTGGGACGATGAAGTTTGGATGAGGCCTTTGATGGCTTTGGCTGCTTCTGTTGAGCGCTGGGCGAGGCTGCGCACTTCTTGCGCGACAATCGCAAAGCCACGTCCGGCTTCGCCCGCGCGTGCGGCTTCCACGCCGGCATTGAGAGCGAGCAAATTGGTCTGAAAAGCAATCTCATCAATCATGGTGATGATTTCGCTAATCTGGCGCGAGGATTGTTCAATCGTATCCATTGCCATAATCGCATCGCGTACGATTGCATCCGAGCCATCAGCTTCGGTTTTGGCCGCCGTGACGGCATTGCGTGCTTTTTCTGACATGTCTGACGTGCGGCGCACGGCATCCACAATGCCATTGAGCGCGGCAGATGTTTCTTCAAGTGCAGCGGCTTGTTGTTCGGTACGCCGCGCCAGATCATCGGCTGCGGTGGTAATGTCACGCGCGCCGCTATGCACAGATTCGGTTGCTTGTGAAATCGACTTTAGCGTGTTGGACAGCGACGAAATGGCGGCATTGAAATCATTGCGCAGCTTTTCATATTCGGCAGCAAGCGGCTCTTCGAGACGGAAGGCAAGATCGCCGCGCGCAATATGTTCCAGACCCATAGCAAGGGCCTCAACAACGCGTTGACGCTTGAGATCAGCTTCGCGCTCGAGGGCTTCGCGCTGCTGGCGCATAGCTTCGGCTTCGCTGCGGCTTTGTTCTTCACGCATCCGCGCCTGTTGGCGCTCAATGGCTGAGATGCGGAAAACAGCAACCGCATGAGCCATTTCGCCAATCTCATCATTGCGGCCGACAAAGGGGACTTCTTCTTCATAAGTGCCTTTGGCCAAGCGCGTCATATATTCCGCAATGGCAAGCAAAGGCTGCACAACTTTCTTGCGGATCATATAGACGCCAAAGCAGACGCAGATGAGAACAAGGGCGGCCGTCGCCAGCATAATGCTTTGCCAGACATTGCCCGCTTCTTGGGCTTCTGATTCCGCATTGGCCAAGAATTTATTGGCGTCGACAACCAAAACATCCACAGCGCGGCGATGCTCGGTATAGAGCGCGGTCAATTCCTCATTATATTTGCGAATGGCTTTGGTATCGCCTTGCGCGACAGCGGGTAGATATTTGTCTTCCAACAAATTCCAGAATTTTTCTGCCGCAGCGGAAGAGGCGGCAAGTTCTGACTTCAAATAAAAGGGCAAATCGCTCTTGGCCCAAAAAGCACGACGCTCTTCGAAATCTTTTTTCAATGGCGCAAAGCGTGCTTTGGCTTCCTCTAGGGGCACTTTTTCATCCGCCATAATGGTGGCGTTGAGATAGGCCTCAATCACGTAAAGGGGCGGGGGCAAAACATCTGCAACGAGATCTTTGCCAGCAATCATATTGCTGTAGGCAGCGCCACCCACGCGCAATTGCTGCAAGGAATAAGTGGCTGCTGTCGCGATAATGAGGCACCCAACCACAACGGCCATGCCGAAAGAATTAAGCGCGCGCGCAATGGTCAGATTCATGACAACTCCTGTCGCCGCAAGGCAGAAAGACTTTTTAAAAACAGGAGAAGATTACAACTCAGAAGTTACTTTTCTAATGACGAGCGTACTTAGGATTGTCTTTTTTCAAAACAGTACTTTTGCTAAGTCTTTGACAAATCGAGCTGCCGAAAATGAGTTTGTAAAATGCCTTTGCGGCAGAGGCATAAAAAGAAAGCCCCCGTACGTCTGACGGGGGCTTTCGGTTTTGATGAATGTGCGAATCAATGCGCGAGCGGATTGGGTCGCAGTTGGAAATGGGCAGCCAATGGGCGTGAGCCCTTACCGCCTTCAATCAACCAAGGTGTGCGATCACCATTGGCGGCCCAAATGCCGCGGCCTTTCCAGCCAGCTTTCGGATCGTCAATGCGACCATCGAGACCCTTGGCATAGAAGCCCATCGGATAAGGCACGCGCAGCACAACCATCTTGCCATCTTTCTTCATGGCAATCAGGCCATCGTTGAGATTGCCGGTTGAGACCGGGACATTCTCGCCAAGGCCGAATGTATTGTGCTGATCGACCCAAGTGTAATAGCTCGATTCAGCGCTGTTATCGCCCACACCTTCAAAGCCGGGGCCTGGATATTTGTAGAAGCTCCAGCCTTCGGGGCAATGATTGCCGGTTGCATTCGGACCATTGAGCGGACCTTTGCACTTACGACGATCAAAGGAACCAAGATGGCCAGATGCCAGCGACACCCAGACAACACCGTTCTTATCAATGTCGCCCCCGCGCGGACCAAAGCCCGGTGCAGGCACATTGTAGATTTCAGCCAG
>CAWUNF010000075.1:0-7068 GCA_963923195.1 uncultured Hyphomicrobiales bacterium
CAAAATCTTGTCCAGTTTGATTGCGTCTTCAACATCGGGGACGTTGAGAATGCCGCATTGCTCGGCGGCTTCAATCGCATTGGCGCGCATACGCTCCAGATTGATGCGGCCGGATTGTGTGCGCCGTGTCATGACGGGCTGCAAACGGCTTGCACCCATTTCAACTGCCTTCTGCACCATATAATCGAGGCGGGCATGTTTGAGTGGTGCGAAGAGATAATGAAGATCGCAAGCCTGCGTCTGTTCGCGGATGCGCTCTCGCGCAATGAGGAGCACCTGTTTGCGTGAGAGGGCCTTGATCACCATCAGCCATTCGCCATCACGCCCATTAAAGGCCAGCACGCCATCGCCATCGCCAAGGCGCAGCACATTGATCAAATAATTTGATTGGTCCTTATCCGGGGCAATTTCGCAATCGGCGCTCAAAGACGCATCGAGAAAGAGCCGGGGGGCGGAAAAATCATAAAGCGACACAAGGCTATCCTTCACTCAGCCGAGGCTTCAGCATTAACGCTGCTGGCCCTATGGCGCTAGCCCCGAAAGCCTCTCCCATTGTCAGGGTGGCTTTGGCAGCCTATGTAGGCAGCAGGCCGGGGAGCGGGCCTGTGATCTGGGGTGAAGAGGTTTAGAGCAAAATGGCCCGCGATGTAACCGATCTGACGCCAATTGCGTCACGTGACGAGCTCGTCGCGTGGTTTGAGGCGGGTTGCAAGCCAGCGGGTGATTTCCGCATTGGCACTGAACACGAGAAAATACCTTTCTATCTCTCCGATTTTTCGCCCGTGCCTTATGAGGGCCGCCGGCCGCAGGGCGGCATACGCGCCCTGCTCGAAGCCATGCGTGAGATGACCGGCTGGTCATCGATTGAAGATGGCGCGGCTTTGATTGGCTTGTTTGATGAGAAGAATGGCGGGGCTATTTCGCTCGAGCCTGGCGGGCAATTTGAATTGTCTGGCGCACCGCTTGAAACCATCCACCAGACGCGCGACGAATTTGAAGCGCATTTGAAAATTGCCAATGCCGCAGCCGTGCAAAATGGCATTGGCTTTTTATCGCTGGGCATGAGCCCGGCTTGGACCTTGGCGCAAACGCCGGTCATGCCCAAGAGCCGCTATAAGATCATGACGGCTTATATGCCGAAAGTCGGCACGCGTGGTCTTGATATGATGTATCGCACTTGCACTGTGCAGGTGAATCTCGATTTCTCATCCGAAGCCGATATGGTGAAAAAGCTGCGCGTGTCTCTTGCTTTGCAGCCACTCGCCACCGCGCTCTTTGCCAATTCACCATTCACAGAAGGCAAGCTTAATGGGCGCTTGTCGGAGCGCTCCGAGATTTGGCGCGACACAGATAATCAGCGCGCTGGCATCTTGCCCTTTGCTTTTGAAGAGGGCATGGGCTTTGAGCGCTATGTGGATTATGCGCTGCAAGTGCCCATGTATTTTGTGAAGCGTGGCGACATCTATCATGATGTGGCGGGCGCAGATTTCAGGGCTTTGCTGGATGGCAAGCTGCCGCAATTGCCGGGTGAGCGCGCCACTTTATCTGATTGGGCCAATCATCTCTCAACCATTTTCCCAGAAGTGCGCCTCAAACGCTTTTTGGAAATGCGTGGCGCTGATGCGGGCTCAGTTGAACATATGACCGCCTTGTCGGCTTTCTTTGTTGGCCTTCTCTATGATCAAACGGCGCTTGATGCGGCTTTCGATGTGGTGAAGGGCTGGAGCGCGGCGGAGCGTCAGGCTTTGCGCGATGCGGTTCCCGTTCAAGGCTTGGCCGCGAAAATTGCGGGTCGTTCATTGCAAGAGATTGGTCGCGAGATTGTCGCGCTGTCACGTGCGGGCCTAGCGCGCCGCGCACGCAAAAATGCGCAAGGCCAAGACGAAACGCATCATCTTGATATTTTGGATGCGCGTTTGGAAAGCGGCAAAGTAGCCGCAGATGAATGGATTGCGAAGTATAAGGGCGATTGGCAGGGCTCTGTGGAGCCGACATTCACCCATTGCCGGATTTAGCGCAGCGTTTAAATGCTCATTTCTTCGGCCATAACAGCCAGGCCGAGGAAAATTACAAAAATCACGACTGAGATGAGGAAGAGCACGCGGGTCAGGCCTGCGCTTGTTTTTGCAAGGCTTGTGAAACCAAGCCCACCTGTGATGATCGCAATCACCAAAAAGATCAGGGCCCACATCATCATGCGTTTTATCCGCCTAGGTTCATCTGAGGAGAGAACCAATTTGGGCGGCCTGAAGTTCCCGTGGGCCTTGTTGCAATCTGTGTTACAAATAAGCGTTCAGCGCGAGGCCTGCAAAAAGAATGAGCCCCGCATCTCGATTGGCGCGGAAGAGCATGAGTGAGCGCTGCGTATTGGGCGGATCAATCATCCAGACTTGTGTTGCCAGATGAGCGGCAAAACAAAATAGCCCCGCCCAAGCTGTAATGCCGACATAGGATAAATAAAACGCGGCTGATGCACAGGCCAAGGCACCAAGATAAAGCACAGCGACGGCGGCGCGCACATGCTCACCAAAGAGCCGCGCGGTGGATTTAATGCCAACAAGCGCATCATCGCGCGCATCTTGCAGCGCATAGATTGTGTCATATCCCATCGTCCAGAAAATCGCGGCGAGATAGATCAGAAAAGCGGGTGCGGCCAAATGGCCACTCAACGCCACCCATCCCATCAAACCGCCCCAAGCAAAGGCAAGCCCGAGCACAGCCTGCGGCCAAGACGTGATGCGTTTCATGAAGGGATAGGCGGCAACAATCAGAAGCGAGACGAGGCCTGTGATGACCGCAGCCTCATTCAAACTGAACAGGACCAAAGCGCCAATGCCACATTGGGCCAACATGAACGCTTTGGCAGCTTGCACAGAGACGCGACCTGAGGGCAGCGGGCGCCCGCGTGTGCGCTCGACGCCTGCATCAATCTCGCGATCAACAAGATCATTATAGGTCGAGCCGGCCCCGCGCATGGCAACAGCGCCGATGAGAAACAAGATGAGATGAAGAAGATGGAGTGGACGGTTCAGCGCCACAGAGGCAAGGGCTGATGACCACCAGCAGGGGAGCAAGAGGAGCCACCAGCCAATCGGGCGATCAATGCGCGCCAGTTGAATGAAAGGGACCCAAGAGGCAGGCGCAAAACGCAAAGAGAAATGCGTGGAAACAGAATCTGGCAAAAGATCGGGAGCGCCGATCTTTTTGCCATTGTCATGACTCACAGGGGCCCGCCAGGCAATTTCGGAGCGGGTGCGTTAAAGGTCGGGATACCGCCCTGCGCTTGCTGTTGCTGCTGCTTTTTGATTTGCGCCGCAATGCTGCACGCCTGCCCCGCAATCTTTGTTGTCTTGCTCTGCGTCTCTTTAATATTGGTCAGAGCCTCATCTGGAATATTGCACCAAGATTGGTTCTTTTCCATGTAAGTCTGAATGTCTTTTTCGAGGCTCGCGAGAGAGCGCAATTTCGGGCAGGCTGCAACGGGATCGAGCTTGCCTTCTTCCTTGTCTTGCAGCTTGGTGATGCTTTCCAAAAGGCCCATGCGCTTTTCTTGCAGCTTGGACATATCGACTTCGCAGCTTGATTGTGCGAGCGCAGGCGCGCTGCCCCAAGTCGAGGTCAGGCCCAAGGTCAGGCCCAACGTCAGGCTTGTCGCCGCGAGAAGGGCTTTCCAGTCAGCTCTTACTGCCATCTTTGTTCATCCTGCCGAGAGGCCGTTTTTCGTGGCTATGAAATAAGCGCTCCGCCACCCATTTCGCAAGCTCTGGACCCAAGTCTTCGAAGAAACGCAGCTTTTTGCCGGAATTGAGGCCCGGTTTAGGGCTGGCCGAGCCATGATTCGCGATTGGCCTCGGCCGCCGCCCGTTTGGCCATGCGCAAAACCGCCCAATAGGCGGTGGAGACGGCCAGGATTCCAAACAGCGCCGCCCCGGCAATCATGCCCATCAACCCGCCCTGAGGGCCAGCTTGCAGGGCGCCATAAGTGACAAAGGGAATCGTGCCCAAAGTCGCGCGGCCCCAATTGAACAAAGTCGAAAAAAGCGGAAAGCCAAGATTGTTGAAAGCGGCATTGGCCACAAAGATGAGGCCTAAGAATAGCCAAGCCGCCGCCCCAAAGTGACAGAAGAAGGTCACAAGATCGGCTGTCTCACCATGCGCATTAAAAATTGTATTCACCCAAGGTGCTGCGAAAAACAAAAACACCCAGACGGTGAGTGTGTAGACAATCGTCACGCCAAAACAATCAGACAAAGTGCGACGCACACGCGGCATATTTCTGGCGCCATAATTTTGCGCCATGATCGGGCCAACCGAGCCTGACAAAGCATAGAGAAAACCAAAAGCCACAGGCGTCACACGATCGATAATCGCAAAAGCAGCAACAATCGGCTCACCAAAGGTCGCAAAGACGGAAAGCATATAGCTGGTCGCGACAGGGGCTGCGAGATTGGTGAGAATAGCAGGCCCCGCAATGCCAATCATCGGCGCTATATCTTGCCAAGCGGTTGAAGCATGAAGGCGCGCGACGAGATCATGCTTTTTGACAGCGCCCCAAAAGCCCGCGGCCATAATGACAAAACGCGAAATCACAGTGGCCCAAGCGGCCCCTTTCACACCCAAGCCCAATCCGAAAATCAAAATGGGATCAGCAATGGCGGTCGCAAAAGCGCCGAATAAAGTCACATACATGGCGCGCTTCGCATCACCCACTGCGCGCAAGACGCCAGAAAAAGCCATGCCAGCAGCCAGCAGCACATTAGAGGGCAAAGTGATCAGCAAAAATGTATCGGCCACGGCAAGGGCTTCATCTTTCGCGCCAAGCAACATCAATAAGTCGCTGCGCCAAGGCATAGCCAGAGCCGAAACAATCATGGACAGAATACAAGAATGAACAAGGCCTGAGGCTGACAGGCGCTGCGCTTTGGCGCGATCACCTTGCCCCAAAGCGCGCCCCACCGTCGCACCAATGGCAATGGTGAGGCCAATGTTGAGCGAGAGAAAGAAGAAGAGAATTTGCGTGGCAAAGCCAACGCCCGCTGTGAGATTGGGGTCGCCCAGCCAAGAGATGTAAAGCAGCGACAAAAAATCGACGATGAAAATCGCAACCAGCCCAATCGAGCCCGTGACGGTCATCACGAGAACATGGCGCAGAATGGAGCCTTCGGTGAAAACCGCGCGCGGGCGCGGCCGAGTTTGGGCGGTCATGAGATCTTTTTCAGGTCTGTCTTTTCACGCGCGCGGGGGTGGCGCGTTTGAAGCGGGTTCGTCTGCCTTCTCTACAATATCCTGCGTCTCATCCGATAGTCCCTTCGCCTTTTTCAGGGGCGGTGTGAGCGGTTCAGGCTGGATTTGGAATGCCGCCACTGCATCGGAGAAGCTGGCGCCTGCTTGTTGCATGGCCAATCGGGCCAAATCACGGCGGCGCACATCTTCCACTGCATCTGCGACTTGGGCGCGGTCCTCAATGATTTCAGCCAAAGTCTCGCCGCCAAAATGCAGCGCTGATTCAAATGTCTCACGCACGAGGAAATCAGCACCTTTCTTGTAAAGATCGATGGCGTGGATGCGGTCAAAAGCACGCACATGAATCCGCGCCAGCGGGAAATGTAATTTCACCAATTCGGTGATGAGCGAGGCCTGCTCTTTTTTATCCACGCAAATGGCGATGATGCGCGCTTCATTGGCGCCAGAGGCATGGAGCACATCAAGTCTTGTGCCATCGCCATAATAGACTTTGAAACCAAACCGCGCCGCATTGCGGATGCGTTCAATGTCATTATCAATGACCGTCACATCAACGCGCGCGGCCAATAAAATCTGCACGGCCATTTGTCCAAAGCGGCCAAAGCCAATGACCAGAACATTGCCGCGCGCGCCATCTGGCACGCCTTCTGCTGGCAAAGGCTCATCTGCGCCGCGTGTACGCTCGGCAATGGTTTCAATCAATTTGGCCACCAGCGGTCCCGTCACCATTGTCAGGGCCGCTAAGGCAGAAAGAAGATTGGCTGTTTCTGGACGCAGCAGCGCATAGGAGGCAGCCAGCGGAAAGAGCACGAAGGAAAATTCACCCGCCGGTGTCAGCACGCCAGCAGCCGACAGGCTCTCGCAATGGGTTGAGCGCGACAGGCGCATCAAGAGATAGACAATGGCACTTTTGAGCAGGATCACGCCAAGACAAGCGGCCAGCAAAAGCCCGGCTTGTTTGGCGACCAGCCCCAGATCAATCGACATGCCGACGGACATGAAGAAAAGGCCCATCAACAGGCCACGAAATGGCTCAATATTGGCTTCTAATTCATGACGAAAGGCGCTTTCTGACAGCATGAGGCCCGCCAGAAATGCGCCAAGCGCCATCGACATGCCCGCATGTTCCATCAACATGGCTGTGCCCAGCACCACAAGCAAAGCAGATGCCGTCATCACTTCGCGCGCACCCGTATGGGCCAAAACGCGAAACAATGGATTGAGCAAATAGCGGCCCGCGAAAACAACTGCCGCAATTGAAGCCGCACCAATGCCCACATGTGTGAGCATGGTGTGCCAATCATTACTGGCAGCGCGTGGTGCTGCCAAAGGCACGAGCGCCAGCACTGGCACAACCAACATATCTTGCATGAGCAAAACAGCAAAAGCGCGCCGCCCATATTTGCTTTGCAAAGCGCCGCGCTCTTCAAGCAATTGCAGCGCCACAGCAGTGGCTGAAAAAGCCAGTGCAATGCCTGTAATGGCAGCACCCCAAGCCGATAGGGGGAAGAAAGCAAAAGCAAGACAGGCAATGGCGGTTGCTGTCACGGCCATTTGTGCAGAGCCAAGCAGCAAAATATCAGCGCGCATGGCAGCCAAGCGCGAGGGTTTGAGTTCAAGCCCGACAATGAAAAGCAGCAAGACGACGCCAAGTTCGGCAATATCGAGCGTGGTGGCGGCATCTGAGATGAGGCCAAAGCCCGATGGGCCAATGGCGATGCCAGCAACAAGATAGCCAATGACCGCACCAAGCCCCGCAAAACGAAACAGGGGCACAGCCACAACGGCGCTGGCCAAAAAGATCAGGATGGAAATCAGAAAGCC
>CAWUNF010000076.1:0-7035 GCA_963923195.1 uncultured Hyphomicrobiales bacterium
ATGCCGCCCTTTGTGGGCGCCGTGGCCATGACGCTTCTCTTCGGGCGCAATGGATCTATCAATCTTCTGCTCGATGAATATTTCGATTTTAAAATTCCTTTCATGGAGGGTTTATGGGGCGTCGTCTTTGTCGAAGCCCTGCATTATTTCCCCTTCATTCTTGTCAATCTCTCGACATCTCTGCGCAATATTGATCGCAGCATGGAAGAAGCAGCGCAAAATCTCGGTTGCTCGGGCTTTCGTCTTTTTCGTCGCATTGTGCTGCCGCTTGCTATGCCCGGCTATATTGCCGGCATATCTTTGGTCTTTGTGAAAGTCTTTGATGATTTAGCAACACCACTCCTTCTCAATGTGAAGGATATGATGGCACCGCAAGCCTATTTGCGCATCACATCTATCGGCATAGCCGATCCAATGGGCTATGTGATTTCTGTCATGCTGGTGATTGCCTCTGTTCTGGCTGTTTGGCTCTCCATCCGCTCTTTAGGAACTAAAGATTATGCCACCGTGCAGCGTGGCGGCGGCGGTCTGGCTAAGCGCCAATTGAAGCCCGCAGAAGCAGCTATTGCCTATGGCACGGTCATTTTGATTTTGCTTTTGGTCTTAAGCCCGCATATCGGTCTCACGCTTCTATCTTTTGCAACAGTCTGGTCCTTTAGTCCGCTGCCAGACGGTTTTACATTCAATCATTACCTGCGCGTCTTTAATGATAGCTCGACTTTCATCTCAAACACGCTGCTTTATGCTTCACTTGCAGCTTTGATTGATGTGGTGATTGGCGGGGCTATTGCCTATCTCGTGCTGCGCACCAAGATGAATGGGCGTCATATTCTAGATTGGCTCGCAACTGCAGCGCTTGCCATTCCAGGCGTTGTGATTGGCATCGGTTATTTACGCAGTTTTTATGACATAACACTTCCAGGCGGAAAACCGCTGGCAACTTTTTGGGTGATGATTGTCCTGGCTCTTGCGATCCGGCGCCTGCCTTATGCTTTACGTGCTTGTTATGCAGCACTTCAGCAAATTTCATCTTCTTTAGAAGAAGCAGCAGAAAATCTTGGCGCCACGAAAGCCCGAACGGTAAAACGCATCCTCATTCCGCTCATGACCGGGGGCATGTTGGCCGGCTTTGTCACAAGCTTTTCAACGGCGGCAGTAGAACTGTCTGCCACACTCATGTTGGTGCAATCAAATGATGATGCACCACTGGCCTATGGCATTTATGTTTTCATGCAATCAACCGCGGGGCGCGGTGCAGGCGCAGCACTGGGTGTCATAGCGGTTATTTTTGTCGGGCTTTGCACCTATATTTCGCAACGCATTGTCGACAGCAATCAGACTTCAAAGGGCATGGCGCAATGAAAGATCTTTCGCAAGCGGCGGCCAATGTCTCCATTCGTGATGTCAATCTCTTCTATGGTGACAATCACGTTCTCAAAAATGTTAATCTTGATATTCGCCCTGGCGAATTTTTCGCTTTTCTGGGTCCGTCTGGTTGCGGCAAGACCACGCTTTTGCGCCTCATTGCAGGCTTTAATCGCGCGCAAAGCGGCTCTGTCACAGTTGGCGGCGAAGATATTGGTGATTTGCCGCCTTGGAAACGTGATATCGGCATGGTGTTTCAATCCTATGCGCTCTGGCCGCATTTGAGTGTTGCAGCCAATGTGGCTTTTGGTTTGGAAGAGCGCCGTCGTCCACGTGCAGAGATTGATCAACGCGTCGGTGAAGCGCTCGATCTGGTGGGTATGAGGGCCTATGCGGGACGTATGCCCTCACAATTATCAGGCGGACAGCAACAACGCGTTGCGGTTGCCCGCACTCTAGCCATTGCCCCAAAAGTGCTCCTGCTTGATGAGCCCTTGTCCAATCTTGACGCGCAAATGCGCCTGCAAGTGCGACGCGAATTACGTGACTTGCAACGCCGTCTCGGCCTCACCACCATTTTTGTGACGCATGATCAAGAAGAAGCCAATTCCATTTGTGACCGTATTGCTGTGATGAAAGATGGCATCATCCAACAAGTTGGTGCGCCAATGGAGGTTTATGAAAAGCCAGACAATCTCTTTGTCGCGAGTTTTTTGGGCACTGCCAATATTCTTGAAGGCCGTCTCTCAAATGATCATTTTCACGTAGGAGATATTGCCATTCCAGTGCCAGCCCATGCACAAGCCCATCCAAATTCGAAACTTGTATTTCGACCACAACATGTCAGCGTTTATGCAGCCGGATCAAATGGCCTGCCTGCCATTGTGCGCCATGTTGAATTTTTAGGTTCGATTATCCGCTATGAATTGGCGCTCGGCGCCGCTCATGTGATTGCAGAAACACCTTTCACCACGGGCGCACAGCTACGGGTAGCGGGCGAGCCGGTCAGCATAAGGCTCGCGCCTGAGGGCTTGCATTGGCTTAGTCATTAATTGCGGCAGCTATCTTCCACCACGCTGCCATTGCCATAAAAATAGCGCACCCATTTTTGACGGCCAAACATGGCCAGCGCATCGCGCTCGCCATAATGAACTTTGACTGAGGCCCAAACAAGCGCGCCATCCTCATCGACCTGCGTGCGCTTAATTGTCCAAGGTGGCGAAAATTGCGGATTGCTATTGGTATAGGCGTTGCGCGTTGCGTCAAACACAACAAGATAAACGCCCTGCTCGCCGCGGCATGTCATGCGGAATTCTTGCGCCGCTGCGGGCACACTCATGAGAGCCAAAGCTAGACAAGCGGCACTGCGTTTCAAGAAAGCGACCCTTCACGGAATCAGGGCCCCATAATGCTGAGACTGCGCGGCAGGGTCAATGCGTCTTGGCAACACTCATGCGGTAGATATGCCATGTGCCGTGACCCAGAGCCGGCATAAGCACAAAAAAGCCCACCAATCCGGTGAGAATAGAGGCTGTCAAAAAACAGGCGATGATCAGCGCCCAAGCCAACATTTGGAGCGGATTGGTGCGCACCACGCGCAGGCTTGTGAGCATGGCGGTAACAAAATCAATGTCGCGATCGAGCAATAATGGGCACGAGACAACAAGAATAGAAAACATGAAAAAGGCAATGCTGCCGCCCAGCAAATTACCAATGGCCAAAAAGGCCCAGCCATTCGACGTGCTGATCATCTCAATGGCAAGCTCAGCTAGATTGGGCGTCTTGAGCCCATAGAAAAAGAGATAAATGAAAAAGGCGAAATCAAGCCAGATGATCAGGCCGAAAACGGTCACGAGCGCCATCCATCCTAAATCGCGCCCGCCACTCTGTTTCACCGATGCAAGGATGACAGCAAAGCTTAAAGGTTCATGCGCTTCAAGACGACGGCTCACCTCATAAAAACCTGCTGCCACGAAAGGCGCGATCAAAGCAAAGCCCGTAAGCAAGGGATAAGCGAAATAATGGAGATTGAGCCAAAAAATCAGCGCGAGAATTGTATAGCCGCCCACAACGTAAAGACCGCTAAAGGCAAGCCCATAAATTGGCGCGCGGCGAAAATCCTGCCAGCCAGCCTTGAGCGCCCAATAGACCGTATCGCGCCGCAAGTGCACGACTTGCGGAACAGGCTTTGCGGCGGCTCGGGCGGAGATGGAAATGTTCGCCTGCTCTGACATAGGGTCCCCTCCAGTCTTATTTTCTTTTGTCGATGCTGCCGCTTTTCATGAGCCTATGACAAGCGGTGAATTGAATAAGCGAGCGCGAGAATTGGATGAGCTTTTCTCAACGTCACTTGTCATTCTAGGACTGACAATATGCCGGGGCTTTGATTCTGGACAAAGATCGTGGGCGAAAAGCCCTTGAGGAGGAGAAAATGTCGCGCTGCAAGATTGCCATTATTGGGGGTGGGCTCGCCGGTCTTGCGGCCGCCAATGCGCTCCGCACTCATGGGATCGCGGCTGAGGTTTTTGAAGCGGCCGCCGAACTTGGCGAAATTGGCGCGTCCGTTAATTGCAGCCCGCAAGCGGTGAAAGCGCTTCATGCCGTGGGCGTTGGTCCACAGGTTGATGCCATTGGTCATAAATCGCCCGGTCCCGTTACGCGCAATATGATCACGGGTGAATTCCTCGAATATACCAATCGCTTTGAACTCGCTGAGCGCTATGGTGCGCCTTATTATTGCTTCCACCGCGCTGATCTGATTGATGCGCTCGCAGAACCACTCGACCGCAGCCATATTCATCTGGGCCATCGTTTACAAAAAGCCGATGTGCATGATGATCGTGTGAGCTTGCATTTTACCAATGGTCAATCTGTCGAAGCTGATTATGTGATTGGTGCGGATGGCGTGAAATCTGTTCTGCGCCAAACACTTTATGGCGATGACAATCCGACCTTCACGGGCCAAATGGTCTGGCGCGCTTTGCTCAAAGCTGAAGATGTGCCGGCCGATTGCCTTGAGCCGCATGGCCACACCCAATGGGTTGGGCCGGGCCGCCATTTGATTGCTTATTATATTCGGCAAAATCGCTTGGTGAATGTGGTCTCACAAGTCGACACAGATGTGTGGGAAGAAGAAGGCTGGGCGATTAAGGGCGATCCTGATCTTATGCGCGCGAGCTATCCCAATGCAGAGCCGCGTCTGATAAAGCTGCTCAGCACGATCAAGGAATGTTCGAAATGGGGCCTCTTCACACGTCCCATCACCAATAATTGGGGGCACGGTCGCGTTCAACTGATTGGCGATGCCGCCCATGCTATGGTGCCAAGCGTTGGCCAAGGCGCATGTATGGCTTTTGAAGATTCCTATGTGCTGGGTCGCTGGATGAATCTTTGCACCAATCCGCTGGAGGCTTTTGAAAACTTCCGCCGCGTGCGCATTCCCCGTGTTCATGGCGTGCAGCGCCTCTCAAATTCTGCCAATAAGTTTAAACATATGGCTGACCAAGATAAGCAAAAGGCAGAAATCAAATCCGGCAATGGAACACATGGCAAAATTGCTTGGGTTTGGGGATTTGAACCCACACAAGATTGGGACAAAGTTCCAGACAATGTGCCAGAGGCCTATCGCGCCTCGGCTTGAGGTGATGCTCAACATAAAAAGGCCGGGATTTCTCCCGGCCTTTTTATATGTCTTCGTGAAGCGCTTATTCCGAGATCCGCTTCACCTCTTCATAGAAACTCTTGGGCTTTTTCGACAAGCTTTCCATTGTCGCTTGAATATCTTGCGCGGAAACAGGGCTGATTGACATGCCAATCTTCTGCGCTTCGCTCAAAAATTCCTTATCCTTCAGCGTTTCTGGCAAGGCCTTACGCAAGGCAGCCAGTCGATCCGCCGGCACGCCAGCAGGTGCTGCAATCGGGCGGCCAATGGCAAGATCTTTAAAGAAGAAGCTTAGCATGTCTTTTGTCTTTTGATCTTTGGCATAATCAAAGACGCTGGGCATTTTGCCAAATTCTTCGGTCGTCGAGCGCCCCATTTGCACAATCAAATTGATCTTCTTTTCCTTAAAAGGCTCAGCGAGATTGGTGCGCAAAATCATTTCAGACACGCCGCAGACGCCAAAAACCTCGCCGCGATCCATTGCCAATCGGATTGCTGGCATGCCCGGATAACCAGCGACCAATTTCATTTGAGCGCCAAGCAGATTTTTGATCACAGCACTAAAGCGGAAAATATCCGTTGCAGGCGCGCTTGAACCAAAAGCGACTTCTTTTTTCAAAAGTTCATCAAAATTTTTAACCCCGGCATCGCCTTGCAACATGCAGAATTGGATTTCTTGCGACATGCTGCCAATCCAAGACAGTTTCACCGGATCAAACATGGCCGATGAATTGCCCAGATAGGGCTCAATCGCTGCCTGCGACGTGAACATGGAGATTACCGTACCATCGGCCGGCGCTTTGAATAGATGATTGGCTGCAAGCAAAGTGCCTGCACCCGGCATATTGGAAATCATCGTCTGCGGATTGCCCGGCAAATATTTGCCAATATGGCGACCAAGCAGACGCAGTTGAATGTCATTCTCGCCATTGGGCGTAAAGCCCGAGACGAGTGTCAGCGTCTTGCCTTTGTAAAAATCAGCGACAGCATCACCTTTCACCGCTGTTGTGCTGAGCAAGGCGGTTGCTACCACGGCCAGAGCTTTTGTTATCTTGCGCATGAAAGCGCTCCCCTTTTTGACATGTCATGAATGGGAAAGATCGTCATCTTTCTCTCAGCGTTTTTCTTGTGTTTGGCTCAAACCAAATTGCGAACGATCAACAGCCGCCTTTGCTGATGGATCAAGCGTCTTCAAACGGAAATGCTCCCAAGGACGATTGATATCGAACTCATCATCCGTGAAGAGTTCGGACTTATCCATGACCTTCACTTGTTTGGAGACAGCTAAAGCCTGCGTCTGCATTTTTGCATTAATGTCGACATAGACGGCGAAAACGACCGCTTGTTTGATCGATTTGCCAACCACCGTTTCACCGTGGCCACGCATCAGCACAACAGGGTTAGGCCCAAGCACTTGCGCCAGCGCCGCACCGCGCTTGCTATCGGTCACTTGCATGCCGCGCCCACCCGGCTCTTTGGCTTGGCGAATTTCATAGGTCGGCGATTCCAGCGGCAAGAAGCCGGCCTGTGCCACCACAGGTTTCAACTTCATCGGTGTGAGGCTTAAAGGAATCACGGCCTGTGAATGGGAGTGAATGACCGCTTTGACCTCAGGGCGCGCTTTATAAATTTCCCCGTGAATATAGCGCTCGCCATTCACGCGACGACCTTTCGGATCAATTGGCTGACTGTCGCTGACGCGCACTTCCAAAATATCTGCCTTTGTCACCAGAGCTGGCGGCATGGCTTGCGGCATTAGAAAAACATTGGGGTCTTTATTCGACCGGGCCGTGACATGCCCGAAGGAATCCAAAATGCCTTCATTCACCAAGATCCGATAGGCGGTGACAATATCTTCTTTCAATCCATCATCAGGATCGGCTGGCGCTTGCGCATAAGCGCTTCCCGCAAAGCCCATGCATAGAGCTAGAGCCCATATGGTCTTGGACATGCCCTCCCCCCTTATTTTATGTCAAAATTAGAGCGGGCTTCGCGCCGCACGGCAATGG
>CAWUNF010000077.1:0-6993 GCA_963923195.1 uncultured Hyphomicrobiales bacterium
GGCAGCACTTGCGCCACAACATCCGTGAGCAAAAGATTTGTGCCGCGCTCAATGCCTTTCGCGCAAATGACAAGCGGCGCATCCGCACGAATGATGCCCTTGAGCTGCTCGGCCATGCTGCGCAAAGCTTGCGCGGGAACGACGCATAGCACAATGTCGGCATCGGCAATGGTTGCAAGTTCCGCCTGCGGTGCAACGCCATCTGCCAATTTCACGCCCGGCAGACGACGCTTGTTTTCGCCTGTTTGCGCAATCTCTGCGACATGAGCGGGATCACGCGCCCAAAGCACGATATTGCGACCGGGGCGCGCAGCCGCATTGGCCAGAGCCGTGCCCCATGCACCGGCGCCCAAAACAGCAATCTTGCGAATGTCTGCCCGCATCATCTCAAGCCTTGCCATTGTTAACGCGTTCCGCCTCAAGATCGAGCGGCCAGCGCGGGCGTGCTGCAAAATCGAGCCCATCTGTCATGCCACGACGCAGACGTTCCAAACCCGCCCACGCAATCATCGCACCATTATCAGTGCATAAAGCTGGCGGCGGCAAAACCAAGGGCAGACCACCTTCACCACAAAAGCGCGTCAAAGCACGACGGATCGCGCCATTGGCCGCCACGCCACCAGCGACAACAAGTGCCGATGGATCGCCCATATCTGCACGAAAAGCGCGCAATGCATTGCGGATCCGATCAATGATCACATCGACAATGGCCGCCTGAAACGAAGCGCAAAGATGAGGAATATCGGTCGGGCGCAAAGGCGCGATGCGTTCAGCTTCCAAACGCACAGCCGTCTTCAATCCAGACAGCGAAAAATCTGCACCGGGCCTGCGCAACATGGGACGGGGAAAATCAAAGCGCTGCGGATCGCCATCCATCGCCGCTTTTTCAACATGTGGTCCGCCGGGATAAGGAAGGCCCAGCATTTTTGCGACTTTGTCGAAAGCCTCGCCAATCGCATCATCAATCGTTGTGCCAAGGCGTTTGTAATCGCCCACACCACGCACGGCGATCAATTGCGTATGCCCGCCTGAGACGAGCAGCAACAGATAGGGAAATTCAATGCCATCGGTGAGTCGCGCAGTGAGCGCATGGGCCTCAAGATGATTGACCGCGATAAAGGGCTTGTCGGCCGCCAGCGCCAAAGCCTTGCCGAAGGTGAGGCCGACAATCACCCCGCCAATGAGGCCGGGGCCGGCCGCAGCCGCCACGCCATCAATATCTTTTATCGTGCAGCCCGCACCAATCAGCGCGCGCTCGACCAAGCGATCCAGCACATCGACATGGGCGCGTGCGGCAATCTCAGGGACAACCCCGCCGTAGGCCGCATGTTCAGCGATCTGGCTCATCACTTCGTTGGAGAGAATATCGCCACTGCCCCGGCTGGAGAGGCTGACGACCGCGGCTGCGGTCTCATCACAGGTGGTTTCAATTCCAAGGACGCGCATGGACCTAAACTGATTCTGTTGGACCACCCTTTCGCGGCCCGGCGCGACACCCTATAGTCCGCGCCAAACGAGTTGCAACTGTCTGGGGATACTAAATGGCGCAAGCCTGGATGAAGATTGGCACGCGGGGCTCACCGCTCGCGCTGGCCCAGGCTCATGAGACGCGCCGGTTGCTCGCCGCCGCACATGGCATTCCCGAAGACCAAATTGAGATCGTCATCATCAAAGTGATGGGCGACCAAATCCTCGACCGCCCCTTGTCAGAAGCCGGCGGCAAAGGCCTCTTCACCAAAGAAATCGACCTCGCCCAACTCGATGGCTCCATCGATATTGCGGTTCACTCCTCCAAAGATCTGCCGACCATTCTCCCCGATGGTCTCGAAATTGGCGGCTTCTTGCCGCGCGAAGATGTGCGCGATGCGTTCATTTCTCTGCGCGCCAAAAGCCTGATGGATTTGCCAGAAGGCGCGCTGGTCGGCACCGCGTCCCTGCGCCGCCAAGCGCTTGTGCGCAAATTGCGCCCTGATCTGCGTGTTGGCCTGTTGCGCGGTAATGTGCAAACGCGCCTGTCCAAATTGCAAAGCGGGGAATGTGACGCAACTTTGCTCGCCCTCGCAGGTTTGAAACGCCTGAACCTTACGCAACATGTCACAGAAGTGTTGAGTGATGAGAGTTTCTTACCCGCTGTTGGCCAAGGTGCGATTGGCATTACTGTGCGCAGCGATGATCATGAAACACGTGTGCGCTTGGGCGCCATTTTGCATCCTGAAACCGGCCATGCGCTCACATTAGAACGCGCCTTCTTACGCGTGCTTGATGGCTCATGCCGCACACCTATTGCTGGCCTTGCACGCGTCAACAAAGATCAAATTTCTTTCCGTGGGCTGATCTTGCGCAAAGATGGTTCGGAATTTTACGAGACGCAGGCGAGCGGCACGATTGCTGAGGCGCAGCGCTTGGGCGTGCAAGCCGGACAAGATCTCTTGTCGCGCGCACCTGCTGACATTCTCACCCATTAAGACACATGCGCATCCTCCTCACACGGCCAGAGGCGGATGCACATATGAGCGCGGAAAAACTCTCCGCGCTCGGACACACATGTGTGATCGCGCCTTTATTTGAAATTGTCGCGACGCAAGAGGCAAAACCCTCAGGTCCATTCTCTGCTCTTCTTGCGACAAGCGCCCATGCTTTTCAGACCAGAACATGGGATGATGAGCTACACGCTTTACCGCTTCATCTGGTGGGCGAACGCACAGCTCAAGCTGCGCGCCAAGCCGGTTTTCAAAATATCCAGCACATAGGCGCTGATGGCCCAAAGCTCGCACAAGAGATTGGCACTGGGGCAGAGCATTTTCTTTATCTTGCGGGCCGCGAGCGACGCCCGGAAATTGAAGCGCTCGTGACAGCGCAAGGCCACCATGTCACGCCTTGGGTGATCTATGAAACGCGTGATGTCATCGCCCTGCCAGAAAAGGCCCATCAGGCACTCAGCAAAGGCGAGATTGATGCCGTGATGCATTTTTCGACCCGCAGCGCAGAACTCTATCGCGCCCTCGCCATCGCGGCTGGATTGGAAGCGCAAGCGCTCAAACCCATACAATTGGCCATTTCCGCCCGGGCTGGCGCTGCTTTACAAGGTGCAGAACGCATGGCCTTGGCCCCGACACCGGATTTCGAGGGCCTGCTTGACGCAGTCAAGGGCTTGTCGGCTTAGGCCCTTTCCTCCTATCGTAGCGCCATAAAAATAACGGGAGGAATTCATGCTGCTTTCTTGGGCGCGCCTTGTTGGCGCTACAGCTCTGATGGTTGCACTTAGCACCCATGCGCAGTCGCAGACGCCAGAGGCGGAAGCTGCTTTCTTCAAAGGCAAGACTGTGCGCATGACCGTCGGCTATGGGCCGGGCGGTGGTTATGATGTTTATGCGCGCATGATTGGCCCGCATATTAGCAAGCATCTCGGTGCCAATATTATTGTCGAAAACCAACCGGGCGCTGGCGGCATCACCGCTTTGAATGCAACAAGTGTTGCGCCGCCTGATGGTCTGCACACAATGATCGTCAATGGTGCGGGTGCTGCATTGTCGCAAATCATGGCGACGCCGGGCGTGCGTTATGATCTTGCCAAGCTCGGTCATCTGGGCACGGTCTCGGCCTCGCCTTGGGTCTGGCTCGTTGCGCCCAATTCACCGATCAAAACTCCCCAAGATGCGCTGGCGATGAATCGCGAAATCATGTGGTCGGCCACAGGCCCGGCTGATGGTTTGGCCGATGGTGCAGCTTTCACCTGCGAAGCGCTGAAGATGAAGTGCAAAGTGGTGATGGGCTATGGCGGCTCAAACCAAGCAGCACTTGCTGTCACCAAGGGTGAGATGGATTCGATTTACGTGTCGGATACGTCGGCCAATAATTATGTGAAGTCTGGCCAGAACCGCGCCATTGCGTCGATTGCGCGCAAGCGTTCGCGCTTCTTCCCCGATACGCCGACCATTTTCGAAGCTGTGAAACTTGATGCAGAACAGGCTTGGCTCTTCGACTTCCGCGCCAATATTGAAGATCTGGGCCGCATTCTCGTTGTGCCGCCGAATATGAGCGCCTCACGCCTGAAGTTCATGCAGGAAGCCGTGCGCAAAGCGCTCACCGATCCAGAAGTGATCGCGGAAGGCGAACGCACCCAGCGCTATATCGACTTTGAAGATGCTGAGAAAACGAAGAAGCGTGCTCTCGCGGTCGTGGCCGAAGTCACCCCGCAACAAAAAGCGCGTGTGAACGAAATCCTCAGTCTCAAGTAATCCTCGCCGCCACAGGGTTTTTTCTGCTAATCCTGTGGCGATGACGGACGCTGAGACACAAAAGGCGTCGGTCGCCGATGTGCTCACGCCCGTCGCGGTCGATACAGCCTATTCCTATAAAATCCCCGCCGGGCTCGAACTTGCGCCCGGCGATTTCGTCACCGTGCCACTCGGCACGCGTGAGGTCACGGGTATTGTCTGGTCACTCAGCGATAAGAGCAACGGCAAGCTCAAAAGCATCATCGACAAGCGCGATCTGCCGCGCTTGCGCGAACCTTTGCGCCAATTTGTCGATTGGGTCTCGCATTGGACACTCGCGCCACGCGGCATGGTTTTGCGCATGGGCATTCGCGCACCTGAAGCCGCGGGGCCTGAACCTGTGCGCATTGGTGTGCGGCTCACGGATAAAAAACCTGAGCGCATGACGGCCGCGCGGGCGCGCGTCATCAAAGCTGCAGAAGATGGATTTACGCGGTCAAAGTCAGCGCTAGCTGAATTGGCCTCTTGCTCCACTTCCGTCATCGACACTTTGATTGATGAAGGCACATTAGAAGCCATCTCACTTCCTCCAGAACCTGTGGCGCTTCCACCCGACACCCAACATGCGCATGTCGAATTGGAAGCAAATCAACGCGCCGCCGCTGACACATTGCGCGAGAGCGTTATGGCGCAGGCTTTCTCCGTCACTTTGCTGGAAGGCGTGACGGGCTCTGGCAAAACAGAAGTTTATTTTGAAGCCGTAGCGGCAGCGCTTGAAAGCGGACGCCAAGCTTTGATCATGATGCCGGAAATTGCGCTCACCGCGCAATTTTTAGATCGTTTTGCAGCGCGCTTTGGTGTGCGCCCAGCCGAATGGCATTCCAATCTGGCCTCGCGCAAACGGGCGCGCATTTGGACAGGCGTTGCAGATGGCTCTGTGAAAGTGGTGGCTGGTGCGCGTTCTGCACTTTTTCTCCCTTTTGAAAATCTTGGCTGCATCATTGTCGATGAAGAGCATGAGGCCGCTTACAAGCAAGATGATGGCGTCTCTTATCATGCACGCGATATGGCGGTTGTGCGTGGGCGCATTGAAAAGGCCTCTGTTGTGCTGGCTTCTGCGACGCCCTCTCTTGAAACACGTGTGAATGCACAACAGGGCCGCTATAAATATCTCAAATTGGAATCCCGCTTTGGCGGGCGCGCCATGCCACAGATAGCCTGCCTCGATTTGCGCAAAGATGCGCCCACGCGCGGCAAATGGATCGCGCCCCGTCTTGCAGAGGCGGTGAAGGAAACCGTTGCGCGCGGCGAGCAGGCTTTGCTTTTCCTCAACCGCCGTGGCTATGCGCCGCTCACTTTGTGCCGCGATTGCGGCCACCGCTTCCAATGCCCCGATTGCACGGCATGGCTTGTTGAACATCGCTTTCGCAAAGCGCTTGTCTGCCACCATTGCGGACATATTGAACGCCGCCCTGACGCGTGCCCGAAATGCGAGAGTGTGGATTCGCTCACCGCTTGTGGTCCTGGTGTGGAGCGTTTGGCAGAAGAAGCGGCAGAGCTTTTTCCTGACGCGCGCGTGCTGACGCTGTCATCTGATTTTCCCGGCGGCACGGAGCGTATGCGCTCCGAACTCGAGCAAGTGGCCAATGGTGCTTGCGATATTGTCATTGGCACGCAGCTTGTCGCCAAGGGGCATAATTTCCCGCTGATGACATTGGTTGGCGTGGTCGATGCGGATGTGGGCCTTTCCAATGGTGATCCACGTGCGGCCGAGCGCACCTTTCAATTGCTGCAACAAGTGACCGGACGCGCAGGTCGTTTCGACAGGCCGGGACGGGGCATGCTGCAAACCTACCAGCCTGAACATCCCGTCATGCGCGCGCTTCTTTCAGGCGATGCTGAGCGCTTTTATGAGGAAGAAACACAACAGCGCCGCAATGCGGGCCTGCCGCCCTTTGGGCGTTTGGCTGCCATTATCGTCTCTGGCAATGACAGGCCGTCAGCAGAAAATCACGCGCGCGCTTTGATCCGTGCCGCTCATGCCATGCCGAAATCAGACAAGTGGCAGCTCTGTCCCCCCGGCGGCCTGCCACAAGATGAAGATGTCACTTTGCTTGGACCAGCAGAAGCGCCCATTGCTGTTGTGCGCGGGCGTCACCGTTTCAGGCTTTTGGTGAAAGCGCCACGCAGCGCCGATTTGCAAGGCTTTCTGCGTGCGCTTCTCGCTCATGCCCCGCCTGATCGCGGCGGCGTGCGCACGCAAGTGGATATTGATCCGCAATCCTTCCTTTAAGAACGATAGTCGCCGTTAATCGCGACATATTCTTTGGTGAGATCGCAGGTCCACACAGTCCATGTGCCCTTACCGACGCCAACATTGACGCGCATGTCGATCTTCTCGCCCTTCATATAGGCCGAGACTTTCGCCTCGTCATAAGACAGATCACGCAGACCCTTATTGGCGACGCGGAAATCACCAAACCAAATGGCGAGCTTATCGCGATCAGCCTTTTCGCCAGCCTTGCCGACAGCCGCGACAACGCGGCCCCAATTGGCATCTTCGCCCGCAATGGCTGTTTTCACGAGCGGCGAATTGGCAATGGAGAGACCAATCTTTTTAGCCGCAGCTGCACTGGCTGCACCCTCAACACGAATTTCAACAAATTTGCGGCAGCCTTCACCATCACGTACGACCTGATGCGCCAGATCAAGCAAAAGACCATCCAGCGCTTTCTTGAAAGCAACGAGGCGGCGATCTGTGGCTGAGGTAATCCTG
>CAWUNF010000078.1:0-6987 GCA_963923195.1 uncultured Hyphomicrobiales bacterium
ACCAGGCCACCGCCTCATCGATTGCCGCATTAATCTCTTTTGCTTCTTTCATATTAGCCTTGGCCCAGCGCTGTGAAACTTGCATTCCAGTCTGCGGCAGATCAGGTGCGAAATCGCGCACCAAACCAAGATCGGTAAAACCATTTTTAATAGCGGTAAAATTAAAGGGTGGCACCAACATAGTGGCATCAACCGAACCCGATTGCATGGCGGCGAAGCGTGCACCCGTTGCGCCAATAACAATAATATCAAAATCAGAATCTTTCAGGCCCGTATGCGCCATGACGCGGTCAAAATAAATTTTATTAATGTCGCGCAAACCGCCCAGTGCAACTTTCTTGCCCTTGAGATCAGCCAAAGTCTTAATCGATTTGCCACCAATCATCACATAATTCGTGGTCTGGCCCATAATGCGCATGATGGCGACGGGCGCACCTTTCTCAACTGCGTGAAGTGGCTCTGCCAAACCATTCAGCGCGATCATATCAATCGAGCCTGCGGTCAATTGCTGAACAAGGCCCGGTGCTGTCGGCACAAAAACAATATCATGCTTGATGCCATGACGCGCAAAGAGACCTTTCTTTTGGGCAATGAGAAAAGGCCAAAGGCCTGACGTCCAAGAACCCAAAACGCCCGTCACCACGGTTTTTTCAGCTCCATGAGCGGGAGCCGCGACAAGCGGTGCGAGGGAGAGAGCTGCAGCACAAAGACTTGCCGTCAGCGATTGACGCAAGGCTTTCATAAGAACCGCCATGATCTTCTCCTCCCTTGTTCTGGTCTTTTATATTTTCTCGACCAGCACGCTTTCGCGCACATCATTTTCAATCAAGCGCCAGATTCGATCAACCAGCGCAACAAATTCCGGCTTGCGTTTGGTCGCCATATTGCGCGGGCGCGGCAAATCAATCCGAATATCCTCCAGCAGGCGTCCGGGGCGGCGCGCAAAAACCAAAACACGATCGGCAAGAAAGACCGCTTCATCGATTTGATGGGTGACAAAGAGAACGGTCTTGCGCCCCTCTTCCCAAATGCGCTGTAATTCGGTCTGCATAATCTCACGTGTCTGCGCATCCAGCGCAGAAAAAGGCTCATCCATCAGCAAAACTTTGGGGTCAATGGCGAGCGCGCGCGCAAGATTGACACGCTGGCGCATACCACCTGAGAGCTGACGAGGATAATAATTTTCAAAACCATTAAGCCCCACAAGCTCAAGCAATTTGCGCACACGCGTGGCTTCTGCTCCATCGAGCCGGCCAGCGAGTTCAAGACCCACAATTGTATTTTCCATGACGGTTCGCCACGGCAAAAGACTGTCTTGCTGAAAGACAAAACCGCGATCACGCCCAGGCCCTGCGATTTTTTGATCTGCGAGATAGACCGCGCCCTCATCCGCAGCCTCTAAGCCCGCGACGGTCCGCAAAAAGGTTGTCTTGCCACAGCCCGAAGGGCCCACAAGCGCTACAAATTCGCCGTCTTCAACGGTGAGATTGACATCAGCAAGCGCTTGCAGATCACCAAACCATTTCGACAGATTTTTTGCGACGAGTTTTGACATGGGCGCGTCAGTCCTTTGTCCAAGGAACAAGGCGCGTTTCTAGCCATGCAAAAGCACTGTTCATGGCAATGCCGCTAGCCGCCAGAATACTTACCGCTGCAAATAATTCCGGCATGTTGAAACTATCAGCCGATGCACCAATCAAACGGCCAAGACCTAAGCGCGAGCCAAAAAGTTCAGCGACAACGACACCAATCAAGCCGCGACCAATGCCCAATTTTAAACCTGCTAAAATGAATGGCGTTGCTGAAGGAAGCGATACTTTGAAAAACAATTGGCGCGGTGTTGCACCAAAGCAGCGCATCATTTCAAGATAGCGTTCACTGGTTGAGCGAATACCGGCTTCTGTATTGATGATGACGGCAAAAACAACCAGCAAAACAACAATGACAATTTTCGACCAGACGCCAATGCCAAGCCATAAAATGAAAAGCGGCCCGAGCGCGACGGTGGGAGTTGCATAAAAGCCTGATATCCAGGGCTGCAGCCAATGTTTGGCAAATTCGTTGGTAGCAATCAGCAGTCCGATGGAAATGCCAAGCACTGCGGCAATGGCATAGCCCGAGAGAAACTCAATGCCGCTTGTATAGATATGTTTCCATAATTCACCTGAGGCCATGAGACCAAATAGAGCTTTGACCACTTGCAAGGGTGAAGCAAGAAACAATGGATTGGCAATGATGAAATCTGAAACCATTTGCCAAACGAAAAGTCCACTCACAATCGACAGAAGTGAAATCTGCCAAGGCGTGAGGCCTTTTATTTTGGGTGCTGGCTTCGATGTGCCGCTCATGCTGAAGCCTGTTTCAAAAGCTTCAAGGCCGCCGCATGATAAGATAAATCATAATAATCTTCAGGCTGACCACAACGGCTTTGGGGGTCAAAAAACTTGCGCAATTGCAGTGTATTTTCGACCGCGGTGCGGTCCATCGCTGCAATAGGATCGAGTCCATATTTTGGCACACGCAGCAAGCGCACAGCCTCATCTGCCAGAGATGGATCAATCTTCAATTTGCTCGAGCAAATCTTCGCACAAAGAGCCTGATTGGCGGGATCCAACACGAAAGAAAGGCATTCAATATAGGCTGCAATATAGCGGATCGTCAGCTCTTGATGGCTTGCAAACCATGCGCGCAAACCAAAAGCTGAACCTGCTTGATAAGGGCCGATGAAATCTGTTGTATCGCCCAAGGAGCGAAGCCCCATCGCTTTTGTTTCCAGCGAATAAGGCACATTTAAAACTGCAGATGATTGGCGTGGATTTTCTTTCAAGGCTTGGACGCGCAATTCACCGCGCCCAACCGCGACCACCTCATAATCACGATCACGAATGAGACCATGATCGGCATAAATACGATAGGCTTGCAGCGCAAATGCCGTATCGGGCGCATCCACAAAGAGGCGCCCGCCTTTAATATCTTCAATTTTTTGAATATCCGGCGTGACAATCAATTCATTCATGCCAGGGTCGCCGCCCATGACGGCAACCACATCCACGCCATCATCATCACGCATGGACACAGCATTATCGATAGCAACATGGACGATTTGAAAATCGCCATTGGCAATGCCATCACGTTGTGCTCGGGAAGAATTGGTCGAGACCAGTTCCAAGGCAATGCCGCGACGCTCGAAAATGCCGGTCGCCAACCCCGCATGAAAGGGCAAAGCCTTGGCAGTCGGATTGCAATTGACGATCAGACGGTCAGCCATCGCCCTCAGCCCCGCCTATTGCTTGTGTGCACTGCACAAAAACGGGCCTCTGCTTGCACGGCCTTCATCTGTCCTCCCGCCACATTCATGATGGACAGCACAGAGCGTGCCGCCTAAGTTATTGAGACGGGGGAAGTCTCGTCTTTTCAGTGGGGCTAAGCCAATCTGAAACGGACGCGATCTCATAAAATTTTTGCACCGGGGACAAAAGGCGTGCACCGCCATGAGTGATCGAATTCCGAGTTTTCGGCATTTGCGCGTCTTTGATGCGATTGCGCAATGCAAGAACTTCAGCCGTGGTGCAGCCGCTGTCCATTTGTCTCAACCCGCCGCGACGCAGGCCATTCTCAACCTCGAAAAATGGGCCAAAGCTTCCCTCTTCTATCGCAATAAGGGCGGCACTTATCTGACAGAAGAAGGCGGCGTATTACAGGATGCGGTTCTGCGCATGTTTGACCGCGTTGAAAAAACGCTGGCGCATGAAGTGTTCGAAGGCTCGACCGAAAAGGCTCGTTTTGCCTCATCACGCATTAAATCATCCCATGTGAAGGTTTTACGCGCGATTTCTGAATTTTCATCGCTTGAAATGGCAGCCAATTCGCTGAAACTTTCGCGGCCAGCCGTGCAACGCATTGCACGCGATTTTGAAATGAGCCTTGGTATTCAGCTCTTTGAACGCACGCCGCGCGGCGTTTGCGCCACGCCGCTGGGTTCGCGCATCAGCCAGTCTTTCCAGCAGGCCGCTTTTGAACTTTCCGCGGCTCTTGATGAAATAGCCCTGCTGCAACAGCGCTTTTCGATGCAGCTCTTCATTGGCGCACAGCCCTTGTGTTCAACCTCTTTGCTTGCGGCCGCCATTAATGATTTGCTGGCGATCTATCCGCAGACACAAGTGCGCATTATTGAAGGCTCTTATCATTATCTGCTGAATGAATTGCAGAATGGGCGCATTGACATGATGTTTGGTGCTTTAAAGCGCCCAGATACCGTCGAGAATGTGCGCGAAATTCCGCTCTTCCAAGAGCCCTATTGCGTGGCCGCACGCATGGATCATCCATTGATGAGCAAGCGTGTCGTGACACTGAAAGATATTGCGGCTTGCGATTGGGTTTTATCTGGCCCCAGCACGCAGCGTCGGCGCACGTTTGAACTCATGTTTAAAAATTCGCCCGTGCGCCCAACGACCCAGATTGAAGCAACCTCAGTCTCGGCTCAAATTGCCTTTTTAGCCTCAAGCAATCGCTTGGCTTTGCTCACCCCGCTCGAACTCGAGTTTGATCCCCATATGGGCAAGATCGGCAAGCTTGATTATGACACAGGCATTACGCGCATCCCTGATGGGTTGACGGTGCGCCATGAATGGAAGGCGCAAGGCGTGCAAGGGCGCTTTGTCGCCTGCCTGCGCCGCCGCATCATTGACATGCAGCGCCAGCCGGAAGATCTGCCAGAAGATGTGCTGCTCTGCATGAGCGAGTAAACGCGCTCATTCGGATATGGCTCTAGCTCATTGACTTTTTGCCCCAGTATCTCGCTTTTTAGTGCGACTGCGGCCATGTTAGAAAAGACAAAATGAAACGGGCTTGGCCCGCAAGGAGGACATGATGACCGAGATCCGCGTCAACGGCCTGCGTGGGGTCGAACTCGCCGTCTTTAATCTCAAAGACACGGCTGATTTTTACGCCAATGCTTGGGGCCTCTCAGAAGTGGCCGCCAGCAATGGCACAGCCTATCTGCGTGCGGCAGGCCCTGAACATCATGTGCTGACCATTCATGAACGCCCGCGGGCCGGACTTGTTGCGATCAATTTTTCTGCGCCCTCGCGCATGGCTGTCGATGGCCTCCATGCAAAGGCCAAAGCAATGGGCTGCGAGATTATCTCTGCACCTGCCAATCTCGCGGCCATTGCGGGCGGTGGCTATGGTTTTTCGGTCAAGTCACCCGAAGGCCAAGTTTTGAATATTTCAGCCGATGTTGAACAGCATAAAGGTGGCGACTTCCACGATCATTCACGCCCGTCCAAAATGTCTCATGCTGTGCTCAATGTCGCAGATATTGATCAGCAGCGGGCTTTCTTTATTGACGTGCTCGGCTTCCGCCTCACAGATTCAACTGCACGCATGGATTTCGTGCGTTGCTCTTCGTATCATCATTCCATTGCGCTCGCGCGTGCGCAGGGTGCAGGCCTCAACCACATGGCCTATGAAGTTGAAAATTTTGATGGCCTCATGCGCGGTGCCGGCCGCATGAAAAAACATGGCTATAAAATTGGCTGGGGTGTGGGCCGTCATGGCCCGGGCAATAATCTCTTCTCCTATTTCATCGAGCCCAATGGCTTTGTGACCGAATATACGGCCGAAGTTGATTATGTGGATGAAGCCAAACATATTGTCGGCACGCCAGATTATTGGGCCAAAATCATGAATGGCCCAGATCGCTTTGGCCTTGCCGATCCTTCACCCGAATTGCGTGATGCAATGGCTGGAAAGATTCTCGAAGAGCGCAACAAGGCTTGCGAAGAGATCATCTCTAAGAAACTCGCTTCGGCATAAAAACGGATTGATCCATGTATCTTCTGGGTGATTCTCATGCCGCTGCTCCAGCGGGGCAGCGCTTTCGTGACATGATCCGCGCCGGAGAAATTCTGGGTATTCCTGGTACGCATAATGGCCTGTGCGCATTGCAGGCCAAGCGTGCAGGGTTCAAAGCTGTCTATCTGTCGGGTGCCGCCGTGTCAGCTTCAATGGGACTGCCAGATCTTGGCATTCTCACCATTGAAGATATGGCTTTCTACATTCGCCAAGTCTCCCGCGCCTCAGGCCTGCCCGTTTTGGTTGATGGCGACACAGGCTATGGCGAAGCGCTGAATGTGATGAATATGGTGCGCTGCTTTGAAGATGCCGGCGCCGGCGCTGTTCATCTTGAAGATCAAATTCTGCCGAAAAAATGTGGCCATTTGAGCGATAAGAAACTTGCCAGCAAGGATGATATGGCCGCGAAAGTGGCCGCTGCTGCCCGTGCGCGCCGTCATCTTTATATTATTGCACGCACGGATGCGGCTGCGAGTGAAGGTTTGGATGGAGCTGTTGAGCGCGCCAAAGCCTATTTGGCAGCAGGCGCTGATGCGATCTTCCCAGAAGCCTTGACCAATGAAGAGATGTTCCGCGAATTTGCGCGCCGCATTGATGCGCCGCTTCTTGCCAATATGACGGAATTTGGCCGCACACCTTTCTTCACCGCAGAACAATTCAAAAATATGGGCTATCGCATGGTCATTTGGCCTGTGAGTTCTTTGCGCGTTTCAGCCAAAGCCTCTGAGGCCATTTACACAAGCATTCGCGACAAGGGTTCAACTGAATCTCTCCTGCCGCAGATGCAAACACGCGCGGAGCTTTATGACTTGATCGGCTATCATGATTTTGAAGCGCTCGATCAATCGATTGCAAAATCGATCATTCCTTAAAGACACAACAAAGGCGTGGCGCCCTCTTATGGCGCCAATCGCTCACCCAAAATATGCGCCAGATAAGTTTTAATATCTGGCGATTGGCTGATGAGCTGCAACATATGTTCACTTTGCTCGACAGAGGTTAGGCCGCTGATTGAAAAGGCCACGACATCGCATGTGCGTGCCAAAGCAATCCCAAGAATCAGCTGAGATTTCTGGCTCTCTGACATGTGGTAAAGCCGAGCGCGGCCTTTAAGACCAAATAGCTCCACAA
>CAWUNF010000079.1:0-6922 GCA_963923195.1 uncultured Hyphomicrobiales bacterium
TCTGGCTTGCCGCTTCGCATGATGCGCAATGGGAAAAGGCCCCGTCAGAATTTAATTTCTGGCGGGGCATTGTCGATGGTGGGAACAGCAATGCCTTTAAATTGCTCTTCCACTTGTGTGGCATCGAGTTTCACTTCGCCCGATTTATAGACCATGACCATTTGCGGGATCATAATCACCAAAGCGACCATAATGCATTGGATGATGACGAAGGGAATGGCGCCCATATAGATCTGACCAGTCGTGACAGGGTCTGTCATCTTGCCTGTGACGCGATCTTTGAACGGATTTTTCGGCGCGACTGAGCGCAGATAGAAGAGCGCAAAGCCAAAGGGCGGATGCATGAAGCTTGTCTGCATATTGACGCCCAAGATCACACCAAACCAGATGAGATCAATGCCGAGTTTTTCAGCGGCTGGTCCAAGCAGCGGAATGACGATAAAGGCCAGCTCGAAGAAATCGAGGAAGAAGGCCAGCACGAACACCATCAGATTGACGATGATCAAAAAGCCTGTTTGGCCGCCGGGCAAAGAGGTGAGCAAATGCTCGACCCATGTGTGGCCGTTCACGCCATAGAAAGTGAGCGAGAAGACACGTGCGCCGATCAAAATGAACACAACAAAGCAAGACAGTTTTGCCGTTGTGTCCATTGCTTGCTTCAAAAGCGTCATATCAAGTCGGCGCTTGGCAATAGCTAGCAAAACGCCGCCCGCCGCCCCCATAGCGCCAGCTTCAGTCGGTGTAGCAATGCCCACGAAAATGGTGCCAAGCACCAAGAAGATGAGGGCGAGTGGCGGCACCAGCACGATAATGACCTGTTCGGTCATGCGCGACATAATGCCAAGGTTCGAACTTTTATTGAACAGCGCCAACACATAGAGCACGCCGGTGGCCGCAAAAGCGCTCCAGATGAGCACATTGTCGGTTGGCATGTCGGGGAAGCGCGCATCAATATATTGGCTCAGCACAGCGGTTGCTATGCCGCCCAAGCCCACCATTGCAAATGTGTTCCAGCGTGGAATGTCGATATTCTTATTCGCAGGGCCAATGAGGCGGCGGCCAAACATCAAGAGAGAGCCAATGGTCGCGCCAATCCATTGAATGTGATTGGGCACATTGAAGGGCGCGCCAGCCAATTCGCCAATCCATTCTGCGAAGGAAATGACGAGATAAAAAATCGGAATGCCAACGAAGATCAGCACAAAGCCGGTCAGCCAGCGCTGGCGATTTTCAAGCGCGGGATCTTCTGGAATGGTGCGTGCTTCAATGGGCAGGGCAGGCGCTGCTTCCGGCTTCACCATCGTGACCAGAAAGACATAGCCCGCATAAAGCGCCGACAAAGTCAGGCCCGGAATGAAAGCGCCCTTATACATGTCGCCCACCGAGCGGCCGAGCTGATCTGCCATGACGATGAGCACGAGTGAAGGCGGGATGATTTGTGCAAGCGTGCCAGAGGCGGCAATCACGCCTGAGGCGAGGCGGCGATCATAGCCATAGCGCAACATAATGGGCAGCGAGATGAGGCCCATTGAAATCACAGAAGCCGCGACAACGCCTGTAGTGGCAGCCAGCAAGGCGCCCACGAAAATCACCGCATAAGCCAGACCACCGCGCACGGGGCCAAACAATTGGCCAATCGTGTCGAGCAAATCTTCGGCCATGCCGGAGCGTTCCAGAATAAGGCCCATGAAGGTGAAGAAGGGAATGGCGAGCAATGTATCATTGTTCATCACGCCAAATATGCGCTCTGGCATGGCTTGCAAAAGAGACCATGACAGATTGATCGATCCACCCGAGAGGGGGGCGAGTTCAACACCAACAACGAAGAAGACAAGGCCCACTGCAGCCAGAGAAAAGGCGACCGGATAGCCGATCAGCAGGAAGACCACGAGAGACACGAACATGATCGGGGCCATGTTCTGTGCGATGAAAGCAGCCATAGGCGTGATCCGTTCTTATTCTGTGGGGGCGTGGGCTGAGGCCACGCCATGCGGGTCTTCGATCAAGCCTTGCATCACCGCGACGCGCTTGATGAGTTCCGAGATGGATTGAATGAAGAGAATGGTGAAGCCGAGCGGCACCAAAAGTTTTGCGGGCCAAACAATCAGCCCGCCCGCACTGGAGGAGACTTCAGCCTGTGCAAAGGAGCGCAAGAAGAAGGGCCAGCCAAGCCACATAATGACCAAGCACAGTGGCATGAGAAAGAGAATATGGCCGACAATATCAATCCAATCGCGCGAGCGTTTTGACAGGCGTGAGGAGAGAATGTCGATGCGAATATGCTCATTGGCTTTGAACGTATAGGCCGCGCCCAGCAGCACAACAGCGCCGAACAAATACCATTGCAATTCAAGCCATGCGTTGGAGCTGCGGTTAATTGAAAAGCGCACCAAAGCATTGACGGATGAGACCGTGACCGCGGCCAGAATGAGCCAGCCCGTCGCGCGGCCAAGTTTTTCATTCACCGCATCAATGACGCGACTGATCGCCAACAAGGCGTTCATGGGATTTCCTCCTCGGGGCTACGCCATCAAGGGGCGCTGAGCCTACATGGTTCTGGAAAAGGACTAGCATTGCCATAAGGGCATGGCGAGCCATGCCCGCTTAGACTTTAGGAAGAGTTTTCACTGCGACATTTCCTGAGATGCGGCAAGGGATTGCGCCTTCGCCCGCCGCGCTTCATCGCGCATGGCAAAGAGGCCCGCGCCAATCACCAAAATGATCCCAAGAGTGGCAAGAAGATCAGGGGCTTCGCCCCAGACAAGCACCCCAATACCAAGCGCCACCGGCACTCCCACATAGCGAAAGGGCGAGACGGCCGAGACCTCTGTGCCACGGAAGGACAAAGTGATCAAAAAGGTTGCGGCCAGCACAAAAAGGGCAGCGCCGAGAATGAGCGCCAGTTCGAAAGAAGAGGGCATGCGCCAGACCTCATGGGCCACCAGGCCATAGGCGCCAGCCCCCACAATATTGGCGATGGAAGCAGCCAGCACAATCAGAAAGGTCGGCACATGGGCCGGGACGAGGCGATTGGAGAGATCACGTACGGCGACAAAAAAGGCGGTAAGAATGGCAAGGCTCATGGCCCATGAAATGCCCGATGAATCGGGCTGCACAATCATCAGCACGCCAAGAAAGCCAATCAGCACTGCCATCCAGCGCGCAAAGCCCACGGTCTCTTTGCCAGAGATTGCTGCAAAGGCCGTGATCATCAAAGGGGTTGCTTGCAAAATGGCGGTTGCTAAACCCAGCGGCATGAGGCGCAAAGCCTGCATGTAAGTGACAACGACAGCGGCCTCAAACAAAGCGCGGACGAGAACTGGACGGCTCCATATGGCAGGCAGAGTGAAAAGCTGTTTCGCTTGCCAGAGAATGATGAGAGCGGCGACGACAGCAATCACGCCGCGCAAAATCACAGCTTCCGAGACCGCCATATCGGCGACGAGATATTTCATCGCCGCATCATTAATGGCAAAGGCGGAGGTTGCGCCGGTCATGGCGGCCATGCCGCGGCGGTTGAGGCGCGTTTGTTCCATGAAAAAGATCAGCCGCCCGTCACGCTCATATGACGGCCGACTGCTGGCATATTGGTCGCCCGATCAATGACGAAATCATGGCCCTTGGGCTTGCGGGCAATGGCGTCTTCCATTGCTGCCATGAGGGGGCCATCGGATTCCGAGGCGCGCAAAGGTGCCCGCAGATCAGCCGCATCTTCTTGGCCCAAGCACATATAGAGCGTGCCCGTGCAGGTGATGCGCACGCGATTGCAGCCCTCGCAGAAATTATGCGTGAGCGGTGTGATAAAGCCCAAGCGCCCGCCGGTTTCTTTCACATTGACATAGCGGGCAGGGCCGCCTGTCTTATAGTTGCTGTCTTCCAGCGTGAAATGATCGAGCAGTGACGCGCGCAATTGGGTGAGCGGCAAATATTGATCAACCCGCGCGCTTTCAATTTCGCCGAGCGGCATGACTTCAATAAAGGTCATGTCCATGCCCCGCCCATGCGCCCAGCGGATCATCTCAGGCGCCTCGGCATCATTAAAGCCCTTGAGCGCAACAGCATTGATCTTGATGGAGAGGCCAGCTTTTTGGGCGGCATCAATGCCGTCCATGACTTTGGCGAAATCGCCCCAACGCGTGATGGCGCGGAATTTATCCGCATCCAAAGTGTCGAGCGAGACGTTGATGCGCTTCACACCGCAATCTGCGAGCTCTTGCGCAAAGCGGGCGAGCTGCGAGCCATTGGTGGTGACGGTGACTTCTTCCAGAGCGCCGCTGTCGAGATGGCGCGAGAGCGAGCGGAACAGCGTCATGATGCCACGACGCACGAGCGGCTCACCGCCGGTGATGCGGATCTTTTTCGTGCCGCGGGTGACAAAAGCCGAGCAGAGCCGGTCGAGCTCTTCCAAAGTCAGCAGATCGCCTTTGGGCAGAAAATTCATGTCTTCCGACATGCAATAGACGCAGCGGAAATCGCAGCGATCGGTGACAGAGACGCGAATATAGCTGATGGCCCGGCCGAAAGGATCGACCAAGGGGGCAGAGGCAGAGCGAGGCGTTTCCAGTCCCGAATGAAAATTCATGGGGTCTATATTGCCTAAGGGGCGGAGCGTTTCAATGGCATGCCCCCCGCTTCAAGGGGGATTGATTAGCGCGGGCAGAGCTTTGCCCCCAAAATCCTGCCTCGACACGACCCTCAAGAAAAAGGCCGGGCGAACCCGGCCTGATCCAAAAAGGCTTTTGCGGATTGCGCTTTAGCGCAGCACGACCACTTTGGTGCCGACTTTGGCGCGCTCGTAGAGGTCCATGACATCATCATTGGTCATGCGAATGCAGCCTGAGGAGACGGCCTGGCCAATCGTGTCGGGCTCATTGGAGCCGTGAATGCGATAGAGCGAGGAGCCGAGATACATAGCGCGCGCGCCCAGCGGATTTTCTGGACCGCCAGCCATGTGGCGGGGCAGGTCAGGGCGGCGCTTCAGCATTTGGGCTGGTGGCGTCCAATCTGGCCATTCGCGCTTGTTGGAAATGGCATGGGCGCCCGCCCATTCAAAGCCCGGACGGCCCACGCCCACGCCATAGCGAATGGCTTTGCCTTCAGGCAGAACGAAATAAAGGCGGCGCTCTTTGCTGTTCACGATAATCGTGCCCGGCGCGTGCTTTTCGTCAAAAGAGACGATTTCGCGCGGAATGGAGCTCGCCTGCGGGCGGCCATCGAATTTGAGGTTCATGCGCAGAAATTCGACGGCAGAGCCGCCAATAATATCATCGCCCGCAAAAGCCTGGCCGCAGGACAGGGCCAGAGCACCAGCGGCCAGAAGGGCCTTGATCTGTTTGATCATCGTCGTCGTCCTGATGTTTGGCCCCGAAAAGGCCTGAAATTCACAATTGGCTTTGCATCTACGCTGCTTGTCTCCAAAGCGAAGCAGCAATGCAATGGGATAAGCCTAAGGCTCAGCACTCTAGAAATGCTTAACGAAGGGGCGTGGCCTGCATGCCACAGTTAGAGGGCGCAACCGGCGCCTAAGGGATCGAAAAAGGGCCTCGAGGTGAGGGATCGCTTGACCGGAGAGGCGGGGTTGGCCTATGTCCACCTCCTGCTTCGGGCCCTGCCCGAGTGCGGGCGCGTAGCTCAGCGGGAGAGCACTCCCTTCACACGGGAGGGGTCACAGGTTCAATCCCTGTCGCGCCCACCATTATTTCGAGTCACTTAGCTGAAATTCAGCGGGCGAAAACCCAACGCAAAACCGTAAACGGAAATAAGCGGATTTCATTCCTAGAAAGCCGTTTATAAGCGTGCGTGAGGGTCATCCTTTCGTGCGGTGGGTTTCAGTGGACGGGGTGGGGTTAGAACGTAAAGCGCGACGCCAGCGCAAACAAAAAGAACAACTCGAAAGCAGGACGTTTCGAGACGGCGCAATCTACCTATTTCGGCGTGCTGATTACAAAAAGCCAACGTGGTTTTGTCGCATCAAAGTTCCTGATGCAAAGGGCTATCTGAGCTGCAGCACTAAAACGACCGACGAACACCAAGCATATGCGTTCGCTTACAACCTCTACAATAAATCGCTGGCGCAAGTAGCTGCTGGTCTACCGATTGGTTCGAAGCAGACCACTGCTGCAATCAAAGAATACGTCGCCCATATTTGTGAGGTCGACGGAAAGCGTATGTCAGTTATATACCGCGCACAGTTTCTTGAGCGTGTAGCGACCTTTTTCAAGAACATACGAGTGAAAGAAATCACGACCCCGACGCTATTCGCGTTGACTACGTGGATTAGGCAGAACTCACGCACTGGCAAGCTGTCACCCAACACCATCAAACGTTACTCAACCGACCTGAAGCAGTTCTTTGGCTGGTGTGTCGATAAGGGTTACTTGGACAGGGTTCCGAGGTTTCCCAAACTCAAGGGTGAGCACAATCGTCGACCCCATTTCGATGCGACTGATTGGGCAAAGCTGGTCGGTTGTTTGAACGACTTCGTTCATTCAGATTTTTCATGGGTGGTTCGAGATAGAACCATGCTGGTCAACTACGTTTTGATTTTAGCCAACACTGGTATTCGAGTTGGTGAAGCACGTGGCTTGAAGTGGTCAGACCTCAAGGAAATTCCAGCGCCGAATGGCAGCAATCAGAACCCCATCTTGGTCCTGTATGTGAAGGGTAAGACTGGCGCGCGTGAAGTTGTCGCAGCTACTCTAGAAGTGAAAGAATATTTCAAACGAATTTTGGAATTGCGGAAGAATGAACTTGAGCGATTGGGTGAGGAATTCTCAATCGAAGACTATGTATTCTGCAATCGCGATGGGACTGCAGTTGGTTCATTCAAGAAGTCGTTCGGCGCTTTGCTGAAATACGCTGGTGTTGAGACTGATAGGAACGGTAACAAGCGAACCATCTATTCACTGCGGCACACCTATGC
>CAWUNF010000080.1:0-6810 GCA_963923195.1 uncultured Hyphomicrobiales bacterium
GGCCAAGGGTGGCGCGGATAGCGGCCTTTCATCTCTGTTTTCACAGCCGCCCATGAGCCTTTCCAGAAGCCTGGCAGGTCTTTGGTGATTTGAATCGGGCGATGGGCGGGAGAGAGCAAATGCAAAGTGAGCGGCACGCGTCCACCGGCGAGCGAGGGATGGGTTGAGAGGCCAAAGAGTTCTTGCACGCGGATGGCGAGAACAGGCCCGCCTTCGGCTTCATAATCAACCGCCACGCATGAGCCGGTGGGCGCTTCAAAATGCGTGGGCGCTTCGGCATCCAAGCGGCGCGTCATATCCCACGGCAGAAGTGCTGAAAGGGCGGCATCCAAATCATTGGCTGAAATCGCATTGAGAGATGTGCGCCCTTCGATGAAGGGTGCGAGCCAATCTTCAGCGCTTTTCGCCAAAGCCTCATCGGAAAGATCAGGCCATTCCTCGCCTTCTGCACGGCGCAAAAACATGACGCGGTCGCGCCATTGTTTTTGCGCTTTGGTCCAAGGCAATTTGTCGATGCCGATGCTTGCTGCCCCTTGCGCCAAAGCCAATGCGGTTTGTGCATTGGCTTCCACCGGCAAAATCTGTTCTGCCAAAGCAATCGCGCCTAATTTGCGCGCGCGCCTGCGGCGCAGGCTCATGCTTTGCTTCTCGAATGTGACTTCATCGCGCTCGATGATATGTGCGCCTGCGATTGTCTCAATATCTTCTGCGCTGAGTGCTGCGCCTGCCAAAATGCGCGCAGCCCCCGCGCGACCAGAGATTTCAGCAATAGCGAGATAGGGCTCACGCGCTAAGCGTTCATGGCCTTCCATCGCGCCTGCGCGGCCATTGACCATGAGAAATTCACCATCACGCCCGCGCGCTTTGGCCATGCGATCTGGATAGGCGATTGCAATCAAGCGGCCGCAATCATGACTATCGCCGCCTTCTTGATCTTTGCGGCCTGTCTGGCGCGCCGCTTCTTCCGCAAAGCCGCGCGCGAGGCGACGCGCATCTTCCGCACGCTGTGCACGATCACGACGGAAATTTTCAACACGCTCAGTAAGATCAATGCGCTCGCCACCAAGCCCACGTTCCACAAGCACGGCGGCGAGATCAGCCGCGAGACGTGCTTCACCAAGCTTTGCCGCTTCAATCACCATGCGCGCGAGGCGTGGTGGCAAAGCGAGGGAGCGAATGGCTTGGCCCTGTGGTGTGATGGCGCCAGTCTCATCCAGCGCATCCAAAGATATGAGCAATTGACGGGCTTCTTTGAGCGCCGGCGCGGGTGGCGGATCAAGCCATGCGAGCTGATTTGGGTCGCGCACGCCCCAAGCTGCGAGATCAAGCAACAGGCTTGAAAGATCGGCTGAGAGAATTTCAGGTTGCGAGAAAGCCTCCAGCGCGCCGGTCGCCGCTTCTTCCCAGAGGCGATAGCAAACGCCAGGTTCAGTACGGCCAGCACGGCCACGGCGTTGATCAGCGGCTGCGCGCGACACACGCATTGTTTCTAAACGCGTCAAACCCAGATCAGGCTCAAAGCGCGGCACACGCGCGAGGCCACTATCGATCACAACACGCACGCCTTCAATCGTGAGTGATGTTTCTGCAATGGAAGTCGCAAGCACAATTTTCCGGCGTCCAGCTTTCGCCGGGAGTACAGCGCGATCCTGTGCTGCGCGATCCATCGCGCCATAGAGTGGTGCAAGATCTGTATCAGCGGGGAGATGGCCGTCCAGCATTTGCGCGACGCGGCGGATTTCGCCTTGGCCGGGAAGAAAGGCGAGAATCGAGCCACTTTCTGCGCGCAAAGCCGTTTGAATGGCGCGCACCATATCTTCATCCATGCGCGAGCGCGCTTCGCGCGGCAGATGGCGCGTTTCAATCGGGTAAGCGCGGCCTTCACTCAGTATGACCGGGCAATCGCCCATGAGTTTGGACACGCGCGCACCATCCAGCGTCGCGGACATGACAAGAATGCGTAAGTCTTCGCGCAAGCCCGCTTGCGCTTCAAGCGCGAGCGCAAGGCCAAGATCAGCGTCGAGAGAGCGCTCGTGAAATTCATCGAAGAGAACGGCAGCGACGCCCTTTAATTCTGGATCATCCAAAATCATTCGGGCGAAGACGCCTTCCGTCACCACTTCAATGCGCGTCTTGGCGGAGATGCGCGATTGCAGGCGCACACGCAGGCCCACCGTCTCGCCGACATTTTCACCCAATGTGGCGGCCATGCGCTCGGCGGCCGCGCGCGCGGCAAGGCGTCGCGGCTCCAGCAGAATGATCTTACCCCCTTGTGCAAAAGCCTCATCTTTGAGGACGAGGGGGACGCGGGTCGTCTTGCCCGCACCCGGCGGGGCGACCAGCACCAGCCTTGTGTGGTCGGCTGATTTTGCGCGCAATTCTCCCAGCACCGCATCAATGGGCAGGGCAAAGGGAAAATCGGGAGGGGTGCTTGCCATTCCGGTCATGTCTCAAAAACTCATGCCGGGGGCAAGATGGCCGGGTTGGGTAAGATCAGCCGCCCCGACCAATTATCTTGGTGTGGCCCGGGTCTAGCCTCTTCTCCCGCGTTGCGGAAAGGAGTATAGCCCCGCGGGCCCGCTAGCGGGCCAGCAGAGGATTGACCTCTAAGGACGAATACATGCCACACGGCCCGTCAATGGACCAAGGCTCGCCTGAGTCTCACGCCCCCCATGATCATCATGACCATAGCCATGATCACAGACATGATCATGGCGCACATGGCGCACATGGCGCACATGGCGGCCACGGCAGTTTGGCCGCGCTGACGCTCGGCTCCATTGGCGTTGTTTACGGCGATATTGGTACGAGCCCGCTTTATGCTTTGCGTGAATCGCTCGCGCATACGGCAGGTGTTGGTTCCCATGATGAGAATGTGCTGGGCGTTGTCTCGCTGCTCATTTGGGCCTTGTTCCTCATTGTCACCATTAAATATGTGATCTTCGTCATGCGCGCGGATAATCGCGGCGAAGGTGGCACGCTGGCTTTGATGGCGTTGGCGCAATCAGCCTTGGGCCGCAAATCCATTGGCGTGCTCTTCTTAGGCATTCTTGGCGCATCGCTCTTTACAGGTGATGCGATCATCACGCCGGCGATTTCTGTTCTCTCTGCTGTTGAAGGTTTGAAACTCGTCGCGCCTTCGCTTGATCATTATATTTTGCCGATCACTTTTGTGATTCTGATTTCGCTCTTCATGGTGCAAAGTCATGGCACGGGGCGTGTGGCTGGTTTCTTCGGCCCCATTATGGCTGTGTGGTTTTGTTCACTTGCTGCAATGGGCCTGTCGCATATTGGGGATGCGCCGCGCATTCTCTATGCGTTTAATCCGCTCTATGGCCTGACCTTCCTTTTCTCGCATGGGCTGCTGAGCTTTGTGGTGATGGGCTCAGTCTTTTTGGCGGTGACGGGTGCGGAAGCGCTTTATGCCGATATGGGCCATTTTGGTCGTCGCCCCATTCAGCTCGCTTGGTCCTTCTTTGTCTTGCCCGCGCTGGTGCTGAATTATCTTGGTCAAGGCGCGCTGCTGCTGGCTGATCCGCAGGCGATGGAAAATCCCTTCTTCCTGATGGCACCTGATTGGGCGCTGCTGCCGCTCGTTATTCTCGCCACAGTCGCGACGATCATTGCGAGCCAAGCGACAATCACTGGTGCTTTTTCGCTGGCGCGCCAAGCCATTCAGCTTGGTCTTTTGCCGCGTCTTGAAATTCAGCACACGTCCGACAAGCAGGAAGGCCAGATTTATATTCCGCGCGTCAATCGCACTTTGCTGATTGGCGTTTTGCTGCTGGTCGCGCTGTTCAAATCATCGAGCAATCTGGCTTCTGCTTATGGCATTGCCGTCACGGCTTCGATGGTGGTTGATTCCATGCTGGCCTTTGTTGTCGTCTGGCGTTTGTGGAAATGGCCCGTCTGGCAGGCCTTTGCCACAATGGGCACGTTCTTTGTGATCGAGAGCGTCTTTTTCTCCGCCAATCTTCTGAAACTCTTTGAAGGTGGCTGGGTGCCGGTTTTGGTGGGCGGCCTTGTCGTCTTGATGATGTGGACATGGCTGCGCGGCTCGGGCTTCTTGGCCTCCAAGACGCATCGCGATTCAATCCCCATGCGCGATCTCATCCGCATGTTGGAAAAATCAAAACCGACGCGTGTTTCAGGCACGGCTGTATTTCTGACGAGCGATGCAGAAGTGGCACCTTCTGCACTCATGCATAATCTCAAGCATAATAAAGTGCTGCATGAGCGCGTCTTTATCGTCTCGGTGAATACGGAGCCGACGCCGCGCGTGACGCCCGACAAACGCTATGAGATTGAAAAGCTCTCGGATGATTTCACCAAGGTCACGTTGCATTTTGGCTTTATGGAAAGCCCGCGCGTGCCAGCCGCTCTCGCCACCATGCGCAAGGCCGGTTTGAAATTTGATATTATGACGACGTCCTTCTTCTTAGGCCGCCGTTCGCTGAAGGAGAGCCCAAATTCGGGCATGCCAGTCTGGCAGGATCGTTTGTTCATCATGCTGTCGCGGCAAGCGGCTAATGCGACGGACTTCTTCTCTATTCCGTCCGACCGCGTCGTTGAGCTTGGCGCACAAGTGACGGTGTAAGCGTCATTGCGAGGAGGGCATGAGCCCGACGCGGCAATCCAGACCAAAAAAGAAAAGGCCGCCTCAAGGGCGGCCTTTTTGTTTTATGAAGCTGCGCCTCAAGGCCGCCCGATGCTTGAATAAATGAAGCCATGCTTTTGCATGTCTGATGGGCGGTAAATATTGCGCAGATCAACAAGCGCTGGGCGTTTCATGATGTCTTTCACGCGCTTTAAATCCAGCGCGCGGAAAGCATCCCATTCTGTGACGATGGCAAGCGCATCTGCGCCTTGCGCACAAGCATAGGGCTCTTCTTCATAAGCAATGCCCGGCATCAAGGGCTTGGCTTGGTCCATTGCTTCTGGATCAAAAGCATGGACCTTGGCGCCTGCTGCAAGCAAGGCCTCAACAATGTCGAGTGATGGTGCATCGCGCATATCATCCGTATTGGGTTTGAAGGCAAGGCCAAGCAGGCCGATCTTCTTGCCCTTCACATCTCCACCGCAAGCGGCAATGATGCGCTGAGCCATTGCTTTTTTGCGTGTCTTGTTCACGCGCTCAACGGTTTCGACAATCTGCACAGGTGCGCCAGCTTCTTGCGCGGTGCGCACGAGTGCGAGTGTATCTTTCGGGAAGCAAGAGCCACCATAGCCCGGCCCCGCATGCAGAAACTTCGAGCCGATGCGATTATCAAGACCGATGCCACGCGCAACATCTTGCACATTGGCGCCGACCTTTTCGCACAGATCCGCCATTTCATTGATGAAAGTGATCTTGGTCGCGAGAAAAGCATTGGCCGCATATTTGATAAGTTCTGATGTGCGGCGGCCCGTGAAGAGAAGTGGCGCTTGATTGAGATAAAGTGGGCGATAAATTTCGCTCATCACTTCGCGCGCACGTTCCGTTTCAGCGCCCACCACAATGCGGTCAGGACGTTTGAAGTCAGAAATGGCCGCACCCTCGCGCAAAAATTCGGGGTTGGACACGACCGCAAATTCAAGATCGGGGCGTGCTTCGCGAATGATCTTTTCCACTTCATCGCCCGTGCCAACCGGCACGGTTGATTTCGTCACCACCACGCAATAGCCGGTGATGGCTGCTGCAATCTCTTTCGCTGCGCCATAGACATAGGAAAGATCGGCGTGGCCATCGCCACGACGCGACGGTGTGCCGACCGCAATAAAGACCGCATCTGCGCCTGCAACAGCGCTTGCAAGATCCATTGTGAAGGCGAGGCGTTTCTGCTTCACATTGGTCGCGACCAAATCATCGAGACCCGGCTCAAAGATCGGGATTTCACCGCGTTCCAACATGGCAATGCGATTTGGGTCTTTATCGACGCAAATCACATTATGGCCGAAGTCAGCCAGGCACGCGCCAGAGACAAGGCCCACATAGCCTGAGCCGATCATAGCAATACGCATTCTAAATCCTCGTGTGGAGCGGCCTGTTCAGCCACTCACATTGTAAGCAGCAAGCGCTGCCATATTGACGATGTCTGAATCCTTCGCGCCGAGCGGCACGATTTGAACAGGCTTATTGAGACCCACAATCATCGGACCGATGACAGTGGCGCCACCCAATTCCTGCAACATCTTTGTGGAGATGGAGGCCGAGTGGAAAGCTGGCATAACCAAAACATTGGCCGTGTCAGTCAGGCGCGAGAAAGGATAGGTCGCCATGAGCTCTTTGTTGAGCGCAATATCGGCGGCCATTTCCCCTTCATATTCGAAATCGACGCGCATGGCGTCGAGAATTTTCACCGCCTCAATGACTTTTTCTGAGCGCTCGCCTTCTGGATGGCCGAAGCTTGAGAAAGCAAGCATAGCCACACGCGGTTCATAACCCAGACGACGCGACACACCAGCCGCTTCAATCGCAATTTGCGCCAGTTCTTCGGCCGTGGGCATTTCAGTAATGGCCGTATCTGCGACAAGTACCGGGCGCCCGCGTGCCAAAATCATCGACAGGCCCATAACGCGATGGCCGGGTTTTGGGTCAATCACGCGGCGCACTTCTTCAAGCGCGATGGAGAAATTGCGTGTGACACCTGTCACCATTGCATCTGCATCACCCAGCGCCACCATAGCCGCGGCAAAATGATTGCGATCTTGATTGATGAGGCGCTGGCAATCGCGGAAGAGATAGCCTTTGCGTTGCAGGCGTTCATAGAGGAATTGCGCATAGGCATTGTTGCGATGAGAAATGCGCGCATTGGCAATTTCAATGCCCTT
>CAWUNF010000081.1:0-6773 GCA_963923195.1 uncultured Hyphomicrobiales bacterium
AGCCGATGGGCGTGGCGCTTCATTCCAATGTGGGCCTGATGCATGCCACGATGGCGATTTTCAATGCTTGGTGTGGTCGCGCACCCGTTTTCATGTTGGGTGCCACAGGTCCGGGCGATGCCGAAGAACGCCGCCCGTGGATTGATTGGATTCACACAGCCAAAGATCAAGGCGCACTCATCCGCCATTATACAAAATGGGATGATGAGCCTCGTTCCGTTGGCGCAACGCTGGAAGCCATGATGCGCGCGCATCAGATTGCAGCAACCGAACCGCGTGGCCCCACTTATGTCTGCCTTGATGTGGCTTTGCAGGAATCAAAGCTTGAAGGCCCCGTGACTTTTCCTGATCCCGCACGTCATAAGCCCGGTCGCCCGCCAGCGCCTGCAAGCGATGCGGTGGAGGAAGCCGCAAAGCTTTTGGTCAATGCCAAAAAGCCGATGATTTTGATGGGTCGCGTGTCGCGCTCACAAGTAGATTGGGACGCACGTGTGGAATTGGCAGAGGCGCTTGGCGCGCTTGTGCTCACTGATATGAAGACGGGCGCATCCTTCCCAACAGAACATCCGCTTCATGCTTTTGAACCACGCTTCCGTCCGTCGCCTTCCACAACCGCAGCAACGAAAGAAGCTGATGTGATCTTGTCACTCGATTGGATGGATCTCAAAGGTCATTTCGCGCAAACGCTCGGCAAGGGTGTTGCGGTTGAATCAAAAGTCATTCACTGCTCGCTGGATGAATATTTGCACAATGGCTGGAATATGGATTATTTCGGCCTGCCAGCTTGTGATCTTAAAATTTTGGCTTCGCCCAATGAGCTTATTCGCCCGTTGATTGAAGCGGTGCATCGTTTACGTGGCACAAAAGAAAAAGCCGCTGCAAAATGGCCAGTGCGTCAAGTGCCTGCTCTGCCAAAGCCGCGTGCAGAGGGCATGATGGGATTGAAAGATCTCGCCCTTGTCATGCGTGACTTTACGCAACAGCGCGATGTCACAATGGCTGGCTTTTCACTGGGCTGGCCTTCTGACACGGTGAATTTCAAAGGTCCGTTGGATTATGTTGGTTTTGATGGCGGTGGTGGTGTGGGCTCTGGTCCAGCCAATGCAATTGGCACAGCACTCGCGCTGAAAGGCTCGGGTCGTTTGTGCGTGGCTGTCGTGGGGGATGGCGATTTCTGCATGGGCGGCAGTGCTCTTTGGACGGCTGCCCATATGGGCATTCCGCTCCTGATCGTCATTGCCAACAACCGCGTTTATTATAATGACGTGGCCCATCAGGAATTGATGGCGAAGAAGCGTGGCCGTCCGGTTGAAAATAAATTCGTCGGCCAAGAAATGAATGATCCGCCGGTTGATCTGGTTGGCCTTGCGCGTGCGCAAGGTGTTGCGGGTGAAGGCCCCTTTGAAACGGCAGCCGATCTTGCTGCCGCTTTGATCCGGGGTGAAAAGATCGTGCGCGCGGGCAAGCCCTATGTCATCGAAGCTTTGATTGATGTGGGTGCACCGGGCGAAGCCAATCGTGGACATACGGCGGGGCGTCGCGAATAAAGTGACAGAATCGAGCAAAGCGCTTAGCCTTTGCTCATGATCCGCGTCACCAACCGCATATCGCTTGATGAAAGCGAGATTGAAGAAAGTTTCGTCCGGGCGTCAGGCCCGGGCGGGCAGAATGTCAATAAAATTTCAAGCGCGGTGCAATTGCGTTTTCATGCTGCCGCTTCCCCCAATCTCTCTGAGGCAGTGCGCGAGCGCCTTATGCGCTTGGCAGGTCGTCGCGCAACGCGCGAGGGGGATATTGTCATCATTGCTCAGCGGTTCCGCACACAAGAGCGCAACCGGCAGGATGCTTTGGAGCGGCTGATCGCGCTGATTGAAGAAGCCGCCAAGCCCGTGCTGATTCGCCGCCCCACCAAGCCGACCTTGGCTTCAAAGGTGCGGCGGCGCGAGGGCAAGGCCGCGCGGGGTCAGGTAAAGGCCTTGCGTCGCAAGCCCCCAGCCGATTGATAGGCCTTGGATGGGTCTATGATGGGGGCGGGGCTCAAGCCCGTCCTTTCGGTAAGATCATCCTAACCAGCGCCGGTCTAATCTCGCCTGACTGTTCATGTTAAACCGATCCTATGGCTGAATCGCACCCCTCTCGCTCCTTTGATGATCCCGCCAAACAAGCGGCCGCCTTGCTCATACGCTTGGGCGTGGCCGTTCTGGCCATTGGCGTGCCGGCAGGCTCGCTTATGTCGCGTCGGTTGATTTTCACACTCATGCCCGTTGGAGCCGCGCTGATTCTCTTTGGCGTTTTATTGGATCCCAAACGCACACATATTGAACGACTGACATCAGCCATTTGTTCGCCGCTTTGTTTGGTGACGTTTTTCTTGATGGGCTGGGGCCTGTTAAGCCTGCTTTGGACGCCCTTCACCGCCATTGCCGGTGAGCGCTATTTTAAGACGGCTGGCACTTTGCTTTTTGCAATGGCGACTGCGGCCGCTTTGCCCGCGCATAGCAAAACATCCAATCTCTATTTGCTGCCCATTGGCTTGGGCATTGGCGCTTTGGCGACCTTGATCATTTCCATGATGGCGCCACCCGCTGTGGCGCAAGATCTCGAAAGCTCAACTCTTGATCGCGTCTCGCTCACCATGTGCATGATGATCTGGCCTGCTTTGGCTGCACTTGCTGTGCGGGATCGTTGGATGTCAGCGGGTCTTTTAGCGGTTGCCGTTTCTGCGGCCATCATTGCAGTTTGGATGCCATCAGTGCTCGGCGCTTTGGCGGCAGGAGCGATTGTTTTTTCGCTGTGCAATTCGTCGCAAGTGAAAATTGGGCGCGGCATTGGCATGGCCATTGCCATTTTGATTTTGCTGGCTCCCGCCATTCCCTTTGCGCTTTCACCTTTGTTGCGCACAAGCACACATGCTTTTGCAATTTCCATGCAGACAGCAGAAGCATTGTTTGCCTCAGAAGGTCTGCGTCTCTTGGCCGGTCATGGCTATGATACAGTGGCACGCGGTTTTCAAATCGGCTTTTTGCCATCTTCTATGCCACGCAGTGTGATTTTTGAAGTTTGGTATGAACTTGGCATGATCGGCGCGGTTGCATTGGCCGCCCTTGTCTTTTTGGCGTTTCATGCGAGCGCCAAATTACCAAAGCCTCTGACGGGCCTCATGCAAGGCGCTTTGGTGTGCGGCAGCGTGATTGCGCTTTCTGGCTTAGTGACGGCGCAAATTTGGTGGATCACCATTCTCGCCGTTGTCGGTATTCTTTTTGCGCTGGTTGCAAAGGGTCAATATCGCACCCAGCGCCCAAGCGCCAAGGGCATTAGTGCGACCGCGCTGCGGCCCCAAATTTAACGGGCGTTGCAGTTTCACCAAATTGCGTCGCGAAGAATGCGTGATAAGTGCCCTTCGCAGCCATCAATTCATCATGCGTGCCATGTTCAACCGCGCGGCCATTTTCAATCACGCAAATACGATCTGAATTGACGATGGTTTGTAAGCGATGCGCGACCACAATGGTTGTTCGCCCATGACGCAAAGAATCAAGCGCTTTTTGCACTTCGCGTTCTGATTCAGAATCAAGCGCGGCGGTTGGTTCATCAAGCAGAATGATCGGCGCATTTTTCAAGAAAGCGCGGGCAATGGCAATGCGCTGGCGTTGGCCGCCTGAGAGCTGCGCGCCCTGCTCACCGACATTCGTGTCATAGCCAGTCGCAAAGCCCATAATGAAATCATGCGCATTGGCCATGCGTGCAGCATTCATGATCTCATCTTCGCTCGCGCCAATTTTGCCCATAGCAATATTATCGCGAATAGTGCCGCGGAAGAGGAAAACATCTTGCGAGACAAAAGCAATTGTGTCGCGCAGTGAAGCCAAATCAACATCCATAATATTTTGGCCATCGACTGTGATGCGGCCATCTTCGGGACGGAAGAAGCGCTGAATCAAAGCAATGATGGTTGATTTGCCACCACCTGATGGACCCACCAAAGCGGTTGTTGAATTGGGTTCAGCGATGAGGTTGATCTGATCGAGCACGCTTTCGCCATCCCGATAGCTAAAGCGTACATTTTCAAAAGCGATCCTGCCCGCAGATACTTGGAGTTTGGGCAGATCTTTTTGCGCCACTTCTTGGGCTGGCGTGTCGAGCACTTCATAAATCATGCGTGCGCCGGTGAGGCCGCCTTGAATATCAAGATGCAATCGAGCCAGTTTTTTGCCGGGCTCATAGGCCATGAGCAAAGCGCCAACGAAAGAAAAGAAAGAACCGGGATCAGCGCCCGCAATCGACACGCGCCATGAGCCGTAAAAAATAACAGCGCCAATCGCAATGCCGGCAACCGTATCCGAGACCGGGCTAGAAATGGCTTGGCCCATTGCCATGCGATTGACGGAGCGCTCCACTTCGCGCACCGCATCATTCATGCGCTTGCGCATGGCATTTTCAAGATTGAAACTTTTGACAATGCGAATGCCCTGCACGGTCTCTTGGATTGTTTCCAAAATAACAGCCGAGCCCGCATAAGAGCGGCGTGCAGATTGGCGCACACGACGAATGAGCCGATTGAGCGCATAACCCCCAACAGGCATGATCGACAAAGCAATCAGCGCCATGACGGGATCTTGCACAATCATCACGATGATCAGACCCACCAAAGTCAGCACATCGCGGCCCGCACTTGTAATCACCACTTGCAGCGCATCACGCACGCCATTGGCCGCGCCACCCAAATGCGTCATCAATTCGGTCGAATGACGCGAATGGAAAAAACGCATGTCTTGCTGCAACAAATGTTCGTAAAGACGACGCTGGACGCCCGCGACAATGCGATTGCCCGTGCGGGCGAGAACGACTTGATAGCCCCAAGTCGCCAAACCGCGCAGGAAGAAGAGCGCAGTCACGCCGATCGCTAAATATTGCAGCGTCTTGAAACCCTCGCCATCGACCATGTGGTTGAGGACGGGTTTTAGCATCCAAGCCGATAAAGCTGTCGCGCCCGCGCCAATGCTCATCAAGAGTGCGGCGAGGAGATAGGAGCGGACATGCTGACGGCCGTGCTCCTTCACCAGCCTTTTGAGCAAAGTGAGGGTGCTATATTGGTCGTGGTCGGCGGGCTTTTCGGACATGCCCATCCTGCTAAAGGCCACAGCCCATCAGGGCAAGGTCTTTCCCCTGACGCGGTTAACCCTGAAGGGCGGCTATTTGGCCGTCCCTTCCAGGATAAGCTTAGCCCGTTCAATGACTTCCGGGCGTGCTGCAACGATTTTGTCGGCCACGGCCTGCGACTCTTCGCCAGACAGGGGCGAGATATCGAGGCCCATTTTATTGGCTTCGCCCAAGAATTGCGGATCCTTCATTGTGTCCATAAAGGCTTTGCGCAGAGCCTTCACGCGCTCCGGTGGCACGTCTGGTGTGGTAACGGCTGAGCGCGAAATGGCCGTGTCTGCGGAGATGAAACGCAGCACTTCGCGGTCCATTTCATTATTGGCCAGTTCAAAGAGCAGCGGCACATCGGGCAAGTCTTTGGCCCGCTGCAGGCCAATCTGGACGAGAATATGGATCTTCTTTTCTTCAATCCATTTTGGATTGAGGCTCTTCCATGAGGCCCAGCTATTCGAGCCGCGCCCGCCCACTTCGCCCTTTTCCATTGCGAGATTCACATCATTGCCGCCGGGATAGCCGGTGACAATTTTAAATTTTGTTCCCGCCATAGCGTTGAGTGCTGCTGGATAATAGGCGGCTGGCGTAGCCGTGCCAGCCGCACCAACCACCAGCTCTTGCACCTTCACCTGTTCAATTTTGGTGATTCCGGTTGTGTGCCATGAATTGATGACATTCGGCGTATCAGTCGTATTGCCAATGAAGATCAATTTGCGTGTGTCGAATTTCACGCCCTGCCCGCCGATCGCTTGATGGGCTGGCATGTTCTGCATCAGCATGTGCAAAACTGTGCCATCGCGCGCCGCCGCATTGGCCATGTGATTGGCCGCGGCAATGCCAACACCGCCCGGCATATTTTGCGGCACAATCGTGGGCTCACCGGGGATAAGGCGATTCAAATGTCGCGCGAGCAAACGTCCACGCGTGTCATAATCACCGCCCGGAGATGTTGCGATGATCATTTGCATATTTTTGCCGTGGTAAAAATCGGCAATGGGGTCGGCGCGCAGTGCGGCGGTTGCTGATAAAAGGCTAGAGGTGAAGATCGCCCCGTAAATAGCGGATTTCTTGACTTTGTTCATGAGAAAAACTCCCCCTCAATCTTTCTCTTAATCGCCCTTTACACCCGCTTCGCGGATCAGCTTTGTCCAGCGTTCAATATCGCTGCGTACTTTGGCTTCTTGTTCAGCAGGTGTGCCTTTTGGAATCTGTCCACCGCTTTTGGCGAAGAGTTCTTGCACATCAGGCATAGCCATCACTTGCGCCATAGCGGCACGCAATTTCACAAGAATGGGCTCTGGTGTTGCAGCAGGCGCAAACAGACCAAACCAGCTTTCCATGTCGAGTGGGGCAACACCTGTCTCAAAAACGCTTGGCACATCTTTGTGGAAGGGTTGACGCTCTTTGGAGGAGACCGCCAGCGCTTTCACCGTGCCGCCATCGACTTGCGATTTGGCGGCTGATGAAATGTCAAAGAAGAGATCAACACGCCCACCAAAAATATCCTGATAGGCATCTTGTGAGCCGCGATAGGGCACATGTGTAACTTTTGCATCGGCCAATTTCAGCATAACAGCGCTCGCAATATGTTGGCCTGAGCCCATGCCGGCAGAAGCATA
>CAWUNF010000082.1:0-6723 GCA_963923195.1 uncultured Hyphomicrobiales bacterium
GAACTTGTCCCGGCCCTATTGAGTGCACGCAAACCAAAATTACACCTCATGGGCAATTTGGTTGGCGATAAGACCATCACCATCGATTCTGTGGCTGGGCAATCCGGTGGCATTTCTTGGTCGGTCCAAAACGGAAAATTAGTTTTGACCAGCAGCGATCCGTCGCTGACAGTCCAAGCACAAAATACAGATGCAACCCTTGCAGCCATGCTTGGCTTTACGGGCAATGAGACAGCACAAAATGGCTCGCTCTCTGGAACAAGCAATCTTGCTAATTCACTTCTTGTTACGCAACCTGTCACGGTGACTCTGGCTGACAATAGCCGCCTGACAATTAATTCTGCCGTGGGTAGTGGCGCGAATGGGTCTTGGTCGCTGGTCAATGGACGCTTACGCATCTCGAGCCCATATCTTGCTGCCAGTGTCGCTGCCGGCAATGCGACGTCGCAAAAAATCGCCCAAGATCTTGGTTTCTTAGGGCCGCAACGGGATATGCCCGGTGACGGGTCTGTCACGGCTGCTGCCTCTCTCAATGATGCGCTTTTAGCAGGCCGTGCCCCACAATTGCGTGTGAGCACATCGAGCGGATCGAAATTGCTGACACTGACAGGCACATCAGGTTCAGCCTATGGCATTTCTTGGCAAACATTGAATGGTCGCCTGCAATTGCGCAGTGACGATATCACTTTGCGTGTCGACACATCGACAATCGCAGATAAGAAACTCGCGAATGCTCTTGGTTTTGGCGGCCAAGAAACATTCGACGGCTCGGGCGCGTTGGTTGCGACGACCCCACTTGCTGAAGCCATGCTTGCCACGTCCCCGGCAACATTTAATTTGGCAGATGGATCAGCGATCACAATTGACGCGCCCAAAGGCCTTGTTGGCGCGACCTCGTGGGATGTGGTCGATGGTCACCTTAAAATTACCGGCCCTTCATTAAAGCCTGGTCTGCAACGCGTGCTTCCAACAGATGATGCCAATGCATTAGCCCTTGGTTTTAATGGCAATGATCAGGACATATTGTCGATTGGCACGCAGCTCAAATTAACTTCAACAGCAGCGGATGAGAGCAATGATCTCATCGACACGAGCGCCTCGCGATCTGTGGCTGGGTCGAAAATTGATCTGGCGTCCGTTGCGCCAGAAGATATGATTGTCCAACTCGACAATCAAGATATCAGCGGATTGCGTCGTATTGCAGCGACATTGGGAAAACGTGACCCAAGCTTGATTCCCTTCCCAAATATTACGGTAAAAATTCTTTCAAGCAGCCAGCTTGAAATTATTGATCGTAAGAGCGGCGTCAGCCTTGCTCATCGCTCATGGTTACCGGATCAAGACATCAATTACCTGGGCATAAGCTTCCATATTTCAGGAAATGCGCAAGCCGGTGATGTGTTTGACATTAGCAATGACGCAACCCGTTCTGGCGATAGCCGCAATGCGCAGTCAATTTCGGCAATGGCCACACGTTCAATCTTTGGCGATAATCAAGGATCCTTTACCGATGTCTATACATCGGTGGCAGGCACAATGGGCTCAACCGTCAGTTCAGCAGAAATGGCGGCCACATCCAGTAAGCAGACGGCCTCTGACTTGAAGTCTGCCTATGAAGCAAAAACTGGCGTCAATCTCGACACTGAGGCCTCAGACCTGATCCGCTTCCAACAAGCCTATCAGGCAGCAGCCCAAGTCGTGGCATCTGCGCGTCAAATGTTCGAAACCATTTTGAGAAGCTTCTAAGGGCTCATCATGCAGATCAGCACCAGCACATTCTTTCGCCAACAAAGCGAGAATATCACTGACCTGAAAACCCAGACGGCACAGCTCGAAGAGAAAATTGCGACTGGCAAACAGGTCACAAAACCATCCGATGATCCGGTGGCCTTCTCCGCCATTTCAATTTTAAAGGCGCGACAGGCACGACTCGAACAATATGATAAAACTGCACAAAGCCTCACGCAGCGTCTCTCGACGGAAGATAGCGTGCTGACACAGGTGACAAATATTCTCACCCGCGTGAAAGAACTAACCATTCAAGCATCGAATGACACGAATTCAGCAACCGATCGCAAAGCAATTGGCGCAGAAGTCACCAGCTTGAATGCAGAACTCGTCTCTCTCGCGAATACAAAAACAGGCGATGGCAGTTATCTTTTCTCAGGCTATCTCGCCGATCAACAACCTTTCAGCACATCGAGTGGTCTCACGACTTATCATGGCGATACAGGTCGCCTCTCCTTAACAGTCGCTGATGACACGGAAATGGAAGTGAGTTCATCAGGGCATGAAGTCTTTATGGCTGTAAAGACAGGTGGCAATACGGCTAAATCCGTCTTTGAAATCGTCCAGACGATCACCAACAAGCTCAGCGCAGGCGAGAGTCCATCTGGTAGCTTGAATGATTTGCAAGCGGCAGCCGACCACGTCAATGGATTTCACGCCATTAATGGCGCACGTTTGGCCCGCGTCAATTCAACAACTGATGCTCTGACAAGTGACATGCTATCTACCAAAACACGTCTCTCGTCTTTGGAAGATACAGATGTTGAAAAAGCGATTACTGAATTAAAACAAAAGATGACAAGTCTTGATGCAGCCCAATCATCTTTTGTGCGCGTTTCTGAATTATCTCTGTTTAATTATCTCAAGTAACTGGAGTGGGCGCCGGCTGATCGGGATCGGTCGGCGCCGCATTTTCACTTGGTTCAACAGGCACAGAATCTTGAACAGCGCGCAAGTAAAGCGCTTTCAAAACCGGAACGCGATCCAAATATTCTCCCCATTCAAGGTCATAGGGCGGGCCACGCCAAGCTTCGAGCTGTTTCAGCTCTTCACTAATCTGCTTCATTTGCTCACGCGCCTTCAAGATCAAGGCAATCTCCTGCTCTGTGAGAAAATTGCGTTCTTGCGTGATCAATTGGCTCTCAAGTTGTGAAATCGGGTCAAGAACCTCGGTACGCTGGAAGCGTAGATTTTCTTCCTTACGCTTATTCTCAGCGCCCATTGCCTCAAGTCGCTCTTGGATTTCTTTGAGCTGACGGGTCTGCTGCGCGTGGAGCGTAGCGACTGCAATCATGATCAGCAAGACCATGCCCGTGATCAACGCAACAACAATCGAATCCATGACCAACAGCCTCCCCAAAGCCCAAGCATAATACCCCTTTAGCTCCCCTCTTCCAAGGTGAAAGCTTGGCCCAAAACTTGCTGATTTCAAGACGAAGAGGATGGATGAGAAATGAATATTGATGGCATTCCTAGCGGGCGTGAGCATGTCGTGGCCTCAATTCAAAAGGCCGCACAAGCCAATCAGGTCGATTTCAACTATCTTCTGGCTCAGGCTAAGGTTGAAAGCGCGCTCAACCCACAGGCGCGCGCCAAGACGTCTTCCGCAACGGGTCTTTTCCAGTTCACGTCATCAACATGGTTAAATGTCGTGCGTCGCCACGGCGACAAAGTTGGCCTATCCGCAGAAGCTGCCGCTTTGAATAGCGCCAATGCTTCCTCCGCATCAGTCGCAAAAGTCTTGGCCTTGCGTCAGGAGCCCGCGATTTCAGCCGAGCTGGCTGCGCGCTTTGCGCTTGACAATGCCAAAACACTCAATGCCGCCGGCCACACATCCTTGGGCCCCACAGAACTCTATCTTGCCCATTTCCTCGGCGCGGGTGGCGCAACGACCTTTCTGAACGGTTTGCGCGATACACCCGGTCAAGCGGCTGCAAAAGCACTCCCGCAAGCGGCAAATGCCAATACAAATATTTTCTATGATGGCGCAACACCACGTAGCTATCGCGAAATTTATGACCGCTTTGCGCAAAAATTTGCAAGCGCATCGACGACCTCTATAGCAGACGTAAGCTCAAGCGAAATTGCCAAGCCGAAAAACTTACACCTGAGCTTAAGCGATCAAAAAGTCACCGAAATCGCCAATCGTGTGTTGAGCGAAAATCGTCCAATGGCCACTCCATCAGTTACGACACGAGCAGCTGAACCCCAAATTCCACCTCCCGCGATGGATAAAGCAGAACTTGGACAGATTTCAGAAGAAGCCTTGCAGACCTATCTCAAAGGTTTCAATCTCATTGACCATGAAAATAGTCTGACACCCGGTGACGCGCGTGCCATGCGCGACGCCTCACGCGGCGCTAATCTGCGGGGCGACGAATTGTCGACCTCTAGCAACCTTGCTCCACTTGCACAAGGATCCCGCCTGGTCCTCAAGGCAGTGACACCAAGCGATCAAGAATAAATAAGGTTTTTATGCTTTTTTGGTGCGCTTAACTTCTTCATCTGGGCGCATATCCGCCCGCTGAATGATCATGCCAAGACCGCTTTCCACAAGAGAAGCTGCATCTGCGGGCGACGTTTCCACCGTCACACCTGCTGGTAAACGCATCCCCTGCACCACGCCTTCTTGCAGCGTTCGCACAAGAACAAGACCATTATCTTCATGCTCGGGCGCTTCTGAAGACTTAACTTCACTGACCTCATTCTCAGGCACTTCAAACAGAGGCGCATCTGGAAAGAGACGCGCCGTTTCTGGTTTTTCATGCGGAGGCGGCACATTACGCGCAAGATCAACCACGCGCATATGCACCAGCTTCTGCCAAATTTTGAGAAGCGATACTTTTTGAGTCAGCGTCTCAACATCATGCTTTCCGCTTGCTGCAATAGCATCTAAAAGACCACGCACTTCGACCGTTGCCGCCTGACGTTCTGTTTCTGTCAGACGCGACAAATCAAGTGCATTGATCCGCGTAAAAGCACTTTCTACCATGATGCAAGATGCAGATTGGTCGCAATTTAAGCGACCAATTCGCCTTCCAGAGCTGTGGCTGCTCCTTGGATGCCCTGCGCACCCAATTCAGCTGGCCAACGATCGCCATCGGTCAGCGTGCCAACCAAGAGCTGTTCGAGCAGCTGTTCAGCCTGTTCTTTGCTCTGTGCTTCAACAGTGACTTCACCATTGATGATCCATTCAACCTTGTACTTCATGATTCACTCCTACTTAGCCTTTCATGGAAGCGGTCCAAGCCGCCATTGATTGAGTCAGTGAATTTTGAGCTGACTTCGTTGTATTCAGATAATCCTGCATCGAGATAAATTGCTTGAGATAACGTTGTTTCAGCGAATCCATGTCGCTGTTCAACTTATCCAGCTTATCTTGATATTTTTGCATATCTGTGGTCTCGGTCTTATTATAAAGAGTGACCAATGCTCCGTCCTTGCCCATAATCATATCGGCAAAGTCGTTCATTTTGTCGAAGGCACCTTTGATTGTACCGGTCGGACTACTTGAAGAAGCAATGACGGCCTCCATCAAGTCTGGATTTTGAGTTGCAGCCGTTAATTTGGTTTCATCAATTTCTAAAGTGCCATCAATTTTTGTTTTGACACCTAGAGTGGCAAGGCTGACATCGTTTCCATTCAGTTTGGTGATAGGATCCGTCGTCATGCGACGCATTTGCGACAAAAAGCTACGCGCGACATAATCATTTGCTAGGCCGCCACGCTTTTTCACATCGAGATCATATTTGATCTCATCGCTGATCGTACCTTGCAAATCATTATAAGACGACACGATTTGACGCACGATATTGGAAAACTTGGTTGTGTCGACATTGGTCGACAAAGTCACAGGTTTGCTTGGATCTGTCAGAGCATTGACTGTGATAGTCACGCCGGGCATCAGATCAGCAAATGTATTTTTGAAATTACTATATTCTTGCCCGCCCGAGACAATCTTGGCATCCACACCATTGGCCTGGCTGAGATCGCCTTTCGGGCCTGTGCGGCTCACATAAAGGCCAGAAGAGAGGTTCGTAACTCCGTCATCAGCTGTGGTCGTGACAAAGAAGTTTCTTTCCGTGCCTGTGCCACGCGTGATCGACAAAAAGCGCGTTGTGCCAGTTGGCGTCACAGATGTGAGAACCTGAGCCTTATAGGGACCAGCCGCATTAATCGCATCCTTCAACGCATCAATGCTGGCATAATCTGCGTAATTGTAAGTTTGCGAGGCCCCCGTGGCGCCCGAGCGTTGACCTTGAGTGATAACTAGCTTTCCAGTGGTCGGCCAGGTCGCGCTTGAATCCATGCCTTCGAGCGTCACAATATTGTCTGTCGCAAGCTGAGTAACTGCAAATGTGAGATTAAAATTGGTCGGATTGCTCTTGAAGACGAAAGACGCCTTCGTGCTATCAGTGGATTGAGGCGTATAAGCAAACAGACGCGGATCATTACCAAAAGCTGACAATTGCGTCTTCATGTCATTGGCCGATGAATAAATCCGCCCGATAGATGAAATTTTATTGTCGAGTGCTGTCTTCTGATCGTCGAGCAATTTCTGCAGAGGTGCTCGCTCGGCATTAACCAAATTGGTTGCCAAAGCTTGAATATCAATCTGGCTCCCGCCCAAAGCACTGATGATCGCCGAACCGGTGTTCGACGTGTCAGTTGCGCTCGTCGATGAGGTCGATGTCGACGATGTGGAAGAAGTCGACGTCTTGGACGTCGTCCCAATCGTGGATGTCGAATTATTGACACTCGTGACCATAAAACACTCCTCCCCCGGTGATGAGCAAAAGCCGGGCCAGCCGAAAAACTGTCAAAAAAACAAAAAGGGCGGGGTTGCCCCCCGCCCTCTTCAAGCCAAATCAGGCCAATGGCTTATTTGAGCAGGGTCAGCACTGCCTGCGGCTGCTGGTTCGCCTGAGCCAGCAT
>CAWUNF010000083.1:0-6696 GCA_963923195.1 uncultured Hyphomicrobiales bacterium
GCTTTTGATCCAGAAGGCGGTGCTTATGCGCAGGCCGAACATGCACATGATCATGCACATGATCATGACCACCATGATCACAAGCATGGGGATGATTGCGGCTGTGGGCACGACCATCACCATGAGCATGGCCATAAGCATGACTGAGACCACGCATCTCCCGCTCACCATTTGGCTGTCGCCGGCTTTTCCCGTCGGCGCCTTTGCCTATAGCCATGCGCTCGAATGGGCCGTGGAATGTGGTGATGTGCGAGATGCAGCAAGTTTAAGTGCGTGGATTGATGATCTCATTCATCTGGGTTCTGCGCGTAATGATGCGGTGCTCGTGGCCGCGAGCCATCGCGCCGCGCGGGATGCATCTGCCCTTCAAGAGATCAATGAATTGGCGCTGGCACTCGCGCCGTCGCGCGAACGACGCCTCGAGACAGCACAACAAGGCACCGCATTTGTGACGGCGATGCGCACAAGCTGGCCTTGCGCCGCACTGGATGCGCTTGAGGGTGAAGCTGCCTATCCTGTCGCACTCGGTGCTGCAGCGGGCGCATATGATCTGCCTCTTGCGGCCACGCTCGAACATTTTTTGCTCGCCTTTACAGCCAATCTTGTCTCAGCAGCCGTGCGGCTTGGCCCCATCGGCCAGACAGATGGTCAGCGTGTGACAGCAGCCGCACTGCCTGCGATCACAGAGACAGCGCGCTTTGCGCTTCATTCCACATTGGATGATTTGGGATCAGCCACCATCCGCGCTGATCTTTTCTCCATGCAACATGAAACCCAATATTCGAGGCTTTTCCGCTCATGACCTCTTCACCCAACGGTCCTCTTCGTGTCGGCATTGGCGGCCCTGTCGGCTCCGGCAAGACTGCGCTGATGGAAAATCTCTGCAAAGCTTTGCGCGAGACATACGATATCGCAGCCATTACAAATGACATTTACACAAAGGAAGATGCGCGCTTGCTGACAGTCGCAGGCGCGCTTGCGCCTGAACGCATTATGGGTGTGGAGACTGTCTCTTATACACATCTCCGAGCCCACGAAGATGCATCCGCCAATCTTGCGGCTGTTGCAGAAATGACAAAAAAATATCCGGGCCTTGAAATCATCCTCATTGAATCAGGCGGCGATAATTTGGCGGCGACATTCTCGCCAGAACTTGCTGATATCACCATCTATGTCATCGATGTGTCGGGGGGAGAAAAAATCCCGCGCAAAGGCGGGCCCGGCATTACGCGTTCTGATCTACTCGTCATTAACAAGATTGATCTTGCGCCTTATGTCGGCGCATCACTCGACATTATGGATGCTGATACGAAACGCATGCGCGGCGAGCGCCCCTATGTCTTTTCCAATATGAAGACCCAGCAAGGCTTGCAGGCGATCATGAATTTCATCGCCAAGCGTGGCGGCCTGCCTGTGCGTGCGCCCGTGACAGTGGAATAGCTCGTCATTGCTTCCACGAATGAAGCCTGGCGCGAAGTCATCCAGCAAGCCTCACATGTGACCTCTTGATTGCCGCGTCGGCCTTACGGCCTCCTCGCAATGACGGGCATGGGTTAAGTTGCGCCGTTAGGATCGAACAGGCAATATAGCGGCATCAGGAGAATCTCTCATGCCGTCCAAGCTCGACCAGCTCAAAGCCATGACAACCATTGTTGCCGATACGGGCGACATGGCCTCCATTGGCGCATTCAAGCCGACTGATTGCACCACCAATCCGACGCTGATCCTCAAAGCGGCGCAGATGGACGCCTATAAACATCTGGTCGATGAAGCGATTGAATGGGGCCGCAGCCATCGCGCGGTGACCAGCCAAGTTACAGATCGCCTCGCCGTCAATTTTGGCGCTGAGCTTGCCAAAATTGTGCCCGGCCGTGTGTCAACCGAAGTGGATGCGGATCTCTCCTTCGATGCGGAGGCTATGGTCGCCAAGGGCCGTGCGATCATTGCTGATTATGAATCACGTGGCGTCCCGCGCAATCGCGTGCTGATTAAACTCGCCACGACATGGGAAGGCGTGCGCGCTTGCGAAATTCTGCAACGTGAAGGCATCGACTGCAATATGACTTTGCTCTTCTGCTTGGCGCAGGCCATTGCAGCAGCAGAAGCAGGTGCCTTTCTCATCTCGCCATTTGTGGGGCGCATTCTTGACTGGCACGTAAAAGCAAGCGGCAAGACATTTACGCCGGAAGAAGATCCTGGCGTTTTGTCGGTTCGCAATATTTACGCCTATTACAAGGCCTATGGCATTAAGACTGTGGTGATGGGCGCGTCCTTCCGCTCCATCGGCGAGATTGAAGCGCTTGCCGGCTGCGATCGCCTCACCATTGCACCAGCGCTTTTGGATGAATTGGCGAAAGACAACGGTGCTTTGTCGCGCAAACTCGATGCATCTAATGCTCAGCTTGCGCCAGCGAAAATGTCGCTCGATGAAAAGACCTTCCGCTTCCTCTTGAATGAAGATGCAATGGCAACAGAGAAACTCTCTGAGGGCATCCGCCTCTTCACAAAGGATTTACGCTCACTTCGGGAGATGGTGGCGGCGCGGCTCGAAAATGCGATTGCTACCGGGCAAGCCGGGCCTCTACCATAAAGCATGGCTGGGCCTGTCGCACTCGAACCTTTCCATGAATCGCTGGTCTTTCTTGGCACAGCGGCCATTGTTGTGCCGCTGTTCCGCCGATTGAAAATTTCACCCGTTATCGGCTTTCTGGGTGCGGGCATTTTGCTCGGGCCCGCAGCGCTTGGAAAATTTGGCGATCTCTCGCCCATGATCAAAGCGCTGACTTTTTCGGAAGTCGATGAGATGAAGCTCTTTGCGGAGCTTGGCGTCGTCTTCCTTCTTTTCATGATCGGGCTCGAACTCTCCTTCGAGCGCTTGAACCGGATGCGCAAGCTCGTCTTTGGGCTTGGCGCTTTGCAAGTCGCCATTTGCGGCGTGGCGCTGGGCGGTCTTGCTTTTCTGATGGGTGAGAATATTGCCGCTGCCAGCGTCATTGGCGGTGCCTTGGCGCTTTCATCAACCGCTATTGTCATTCCGGTTTTGCTTGAGCGCAAAAGATTGCGTGTGGCAGCAGGCCGCGCGACTTTCTCTATTCTTCTCTTCCAAGATCTTATGATTGCGCCACTGCTCTTCATGGTGGCCATGCTTGGCACAGATGGCATGTCTGAGTTTAATGCGGGCGCGCTTTATGCCCTGCTGCCTGCCATTCTTGGACTTGTGCTGATTGTGGGCATTGGCCGCCTCTTGTTGCGCCCGCTCTTCCGACAAGTGGCTTATGCGCGCTCGCCTGAATTTTTCATGGCCGCCTGTCTGCTGGTGGTCATTGGTACAAGCGTGCTGGCAGCCGCAAGTGGCCTGCCAATGACACTTGGCGCTTTCATGGCGGGACTGTTGCTTGCAGAAACGGAATATCGCCGTCAGATTGAAGTGACGATTGAACCCTTCAAAGGCCTATTGCTCGGCCTTTTCTTCGTCTCAACAGGTGCCAGTCTCGATATTGCGCGCATTTTGCAAAATCCGCTGCCGCTGCTTGGTCTGACAGCCGGCCTCATCTTCATCAAAATCGTGCTGATCTATGCGGCTGGGCGCATGGCTGGCGTGTCGAGTGAAGTGGCGCGCGAAAGCGCTTTGGTTTTGGCGCCTGGTGGTGAATTTGCTTTCGTGATGTTGGGCGCGGCAATGGCCGGCGGCATTGTGTCGAGCGCAACAGGTGGCGATCTGATGATTGCTGTCACACTCTCCATGCTGCTCATTCCAAGTCTCGCCAGTGCTGCTGTGCGCGTGGTCAAGCCTGATCCAGATACCGATATTTATGGTCTGCGCAATCTCGCGCCACCACCCGATGATGGCGATGCACCTGTTCTCATTGCCGGCTATGGACGTGTTGGAAAATTGGTGAGTGAGCTGCTTGTTCATCACAAAATTCCCTTCGTCGCGGTGGATGGTGATGCCAAACTTGTCGCCGGTGAACGTGAGAAAAATGTGCCTATCTATTGGGGCAATGCGAGCGATCCCGAATTGCTGCGCCGCTGCGGCATTATGCGTGCCCGCGGCCTCGTGGTGACAATGGATATTCCACAAGCCGTGGAGCGCGTGGTGCAAGCTGCACGAATCGAGCGCAAGGATTTGGTGATTGTGGCGCGCGCACGCGATGCCGAACATGCGCATCAACTCTATGAGCTTGGCGCAAGTGATGCAATCCCAGAAACCATTGAAGCAAGCCTGCAATTGTCGGAAAGCCTGCTCGTCGATATTGGTGTGCCTATGGGCTATGTCATCGCTTCTATCCATGAGAAGCGCGATGAATTTCGGAAAATTTTGCAGGATGGAAATGAAAAAGCGCGGCCACGCCGCGCGATTAAAGCTTCAACCCGCGCTGACACATAAGCAGCGCGGGATCTCTTGCATCAAGGCTTACTTGCCTTCTTCTGGATAGGCCTTGCGGACTTTTTCCAAAAGTTCTGGCGTTATATTGGCTACATCCATCACAAGCTTCTGCACATCTTCGCCCTTCATCGGGCCCATGCTCATGCCCATTTTGTCGAGATCGCCGGTGAAAGCTTTGTCGACCATTGTGGCATCAAACGCACGGCGCAAAGTGTTGACGCGATCATCTGCTGTCTTGGGCGTGGTGAAGAAAGATGTACCGATTTCGGACGCCGACATAATAGCGGTTAAAATCTGCTTCTTCTCTAGCGTATCTGCTGTTTCAATCGCGGTTGGAACATCTGGCAATTCTGGCAGACGCTTCAAGCCAAATTGCGAGAGCACATGGATGCTGCCATCCTTAAACCAAGACGGCTTTGCGGAACGCACCGCTTCATAAGCGGTCGAATGACCTTCCACTTCGCCGCGCTCGACAGCGAGCATGGCTTCATTTGAGCCCTTATAACCCATGACAAGTTTGAACTTGGTGCCAAGCACATTGTTCAAAACGAGCGGATAGATGGACACGGTGGAGCCGGCACCCGTACCGCCCAAAGTCACTTCACGCTTCATGGCTTCTTCAATGGTTTTCACTGGCGATGTCTTCCAAGTGAAGACCATATTCACCAGCGGACCCACGCGACCAATCCAATTCAATTCAGCCGTCTTAAAGCGCACACCATTGGTGCCGAGCTTTTCATCAAGCGGCAAAGTCGGCGCGCCAAGGCCAATCACCGTGCCGTCTTTAGGAGAAGCCGTGAAAATCTGATTGACGGCCAAGAACGAGCCCGCGCCCGGCATATTGCGCACAACAACTGTTGGATTGCCGGGAATATGCTTGCCCATATGCTGAGCGATCATGCGGGAATAAGTGTCGTTGCTGCCGCCTGTGGCATAGCCGATGATAAATTCGACCGTCTTGCCCTTGTAAAATTCAGCCGGGGTCTGTGCCTGTGCCGCGCCAGCCAAAAGGACCGTCGCCATCGCACCCATGAAAATAGGTTTGGTGTTTTGCATCTCTATCCTCCCACGGCGCCGGTCCTTGCCGGCCGAGCTCGCATCTTGTCGAAATAGTCTATTCTCAATTGGGAATCCACCCCACAAACAAAGGCTTGGATCTGTTCACACCTGCGCGAGGGCAGGTCTCTTGCCTTAGCGCGCGGGCAAGGCCATCTTGGCTCCTATGGTGATCACTCCGGGCAATCAGAATTTCGGCACTGGCGCATTGGCGAGCCTCAACAATCGCTCGCGCGAGATTTTTCGGTCCATTGTCGATAGCTATCTGGCAACCGGTGAGCCGGTCGGCTCGCGCCATATTTCGCGCCTCTTGCCGATCACGCTCTCGCCCGCCTCCATCCGCAATGTCATGCAGGATTTGGAAGAGCTTGGTCTTGTCTATGCGCCCCATACATCTGCGGGGCGGCTGCCGACTGAAATGGGCTTGCGCTTTTTCGTCGATGCCATGCTTGAATTTGGTGCGCCCTCTGAAGAAGAGCGCCAGAAGATTGAAGCGGAAGTCAAAGCCGCCTCGCAAGATCGCACATTGGATGGCGTGCTGGCGGAAGCCTCAAGCCTGCTGTCTGGCCTGACGCGCGGGGCGGGCGTGGTTTTGACCACGAAAGAAAATGTCCGCCTCAAACATATTGAATTTGTGCGGCTTGATGCGGAGCGCGCTTTGGCCGTGCTCGTGTCGGAAGACGGCACGGTTGAAAACAGACTTGTGGCCATTCCAGCAGGCTTGCCTGCGAGCGCGCTGATCGAAGCGGGCAATTATCTCAATGCGCGTTTGCGCGGGCGCACATTGGCGGATGTGCGCGCGGAAATTGAAGCCGCGCGTCTATCTGCTCAAGCGGAATTAGATGAACTGACCGCCAAATTGGTGGATGCGGGTCTTGCAAGCTGGGCAGGCCTCAAGGGCGAAAGCCAGCAATTGATCGTGCGTGGCCAAGCCAATCTGCTCGATGATTTGCGAGCCGCAGAAGATTTGGAACGCATCCGCCTGCTCTTCTCTGATCTGGAAACGAAGAAGGATGTCATCGACCTTCTATCCCGGGCTGAAACGGGCGAAGGCGTGCGCATTTTCATCGGCTCAGAAAATAAGCTTTTTTCCCTGTCGGGCTCGTCCATGATCGCAGCCCCCTTCCGCGACGGCGCCCAGCAAATCGTGGGCGTTTTGGGGGTCATTGGCCCGACCCGGCTCAATTATGCCCGGATCGTGCCAATGGTGGATTACACGGCCAAAGTGGTCGGCCGCCTGATGCAGGGGCGGT
>CAWUNF010000084.1:0-6685 GCA_963923195.1 uncultured Hyphomicrobiales bacterium
TGGACGCTGCTTATGATGATCAGGTCTATGTCGATGATCGCACCATCGACAGCCATATCAAGCGCCTGCGCAAGAAATTCAAAGTCGTTGATGATGATTTTGAAATGATCGAGACGCTTTATGGCGTCGGCTATCGTTTCAAAGAAGCTTAAAAGCACAAGAGTTGCTGGACCACATCTTGTTCCAGATGGCGGCGCAAGCCGCCATCTGCGCGAAGAAAGGGGCGCGATGAGCGTCGAGGCGCAAAAGAACGAAGCGACACCTCTGCCTCTGCGCGAAGATACAGCGCAGAAGCGTCGTCGCTTGCGTCTGCGTCGCTTTCTGGCTTCCGTTGGCGCGCGCCTCTCCTCTTCGCTCACACGCCGCATTGTCGTTCTCAATATTGGCGGCCTCGTCGCGCTGCTCTTGGGCTTTCTCTATCTCAACCAATTTCGCGCAGGTCTCATTGAAGCGCGTGTGCAAAGTCTGCAGACGCAAGGCGAGATTATTGCTGCTGCTGTTGCTGCTTCGGCCACAGTTGAAACAGATTCGCTCGCGGTTGATCCTGAAAAGCTTTTGCAACTCGCGCCCGGCCAATCTTATGGCTATCGCGATGAAGAAGGGGGACTTGAATTTTCAATCAATCCCGAACGTATTGGACCTGTGCTGCGCCGCCTCGTTTCACCCACACGCACGCGCGCGCGCATTTATGATGCACAAGGCTATTTGCTGATTGATTCACGTTCGCTCACCGCGCGCGCCAATATATTGCGTTTCGATTTGCCGGCCGTAGGCCAAGAAGAACGCCCTGCCACCAGCATGGACCGTTGGTGGGCGCAGGCCAAAGGTTGGTTTTCTTCCACTGAATTGCCGCTTTATGAAGATATTGGCGCTGCCAATGGGCGCGCCTATCCAGAAGTGGAATATGCGCTGAATGGCACGGCCAGCGCCATTGTGCGCGTCAATGCACGTGGTGAAACCATTGTCTCTGTGGCCGTGCCTGTGCAGCGCTTTCGCGCTGTGCGCGGCGCTTTGCTTTTGTCCACGCAAGGCGGAGACATTGACAAAATCATCGCCTCAGAACGCTGGGCCATTTTCCGCATCTTTCTAGTATCGGCTGGCGTGATGTTTCTTCTGTCAATCTTTTTGGCAGGCACGATTGCAGGTCCGATGCGCCGCTTAGCAGAAGCCGCAGACCGTGTGCGCCGTGGCATTAAATCGCGCCAAGAGATACCTGATTTTACCGATCGTTCCGATGAAATCGGCCATTTGTCAGGCGCTTTGCGCGACATGACGAAAGCGCTCTATAATCGCATTGAAGCGATTGAAAGCTTTGCAGCAGATGTCGCGCATGAATTGAAAAATCCGCTGACCTCCTTGCGCAGTGCGGTTGAAACTTTGCCGCGCGCCAAGACGGATGAATCCAAAGCGCGTCTGCTCGATGTCATCCAACATGATGTAAAGCGACTGGATCGTCTCATCTCCGATATTTCGGATGCTTCACGGCTAGATGCAGAATTGGCGCGCGCCGATTATGAGCCGGTTGATCTTGTTCATCTTGTCAAAGCCATCCAAGATTTTGCCAATCAGGCCAAGCGTGATGATGGCGTCACCGTCGCACTTGACATTGCGCCGCGCGATATCACACGGCAAGGCGTTGATTATTTCGTACTCGGGCATGATTCACGCCTTGGCCAAATCATCACCAATCTCGTTGAAAATGCGCGCTCCTTTTCAAATCGCGGCGGCATTGTGCGTCTGTCTTTGCGCAGCGCGCGTGCTTTGAGCGCCAATGGTCAATGGCGTGAAGGCGTCGAAATTATCGTCGATGATGATGGTCCGGGTATTCCTGATCATGCGATGGAGCGTATTTTCGAGCGCTTCTACACAGATCGTCCGAACCAAGGTTTTGGCCAAAACAGCGGCTTGGGCCTATCCATCTCGCGCCAAATTGCGGAAGCGCATGGCGGCACGATTCACGCACAAAACCGCACCGACCCGACAGGTGAGATTTTAGGTGCGCGTTTTGTGGTCTGGTTGCCCGCGGCCAAATGAGAGCGCCTTTTCCAACCATTCACGCCAATGCGCTTTTAATCGATGGACACGGCCTGCTCATTCGTGGAGCGGCGGGCAGCGGCAAATCAAGTCTCACGCTTGCGCTGATTGAAAATGCGCAAGCGCAAGGACGACGCGCCATTTTAATTGCGGATGATCGCGTCGGAATGCGCGTTGAAGGGGGCCAATTGATCGCCGCACCTCATCCCGTCATTGCGGGCCAGATTGAGAAGCGCGGCACGGGCATTTTGACCCTGCCTTATGCCCCCGAAGGGCGGCTCACCCATGTGCTTGATCTCGTGGCCAAGGCCTCCGCGCCCCTTGCCGAAAAGGGGATGTGTGAGATCGAAGGCGTGGCCCTTGCCCATTTCGAGGCGGGCGCCCAGCCGCAAGCCCATGCCCTCGCGCGGGAGATTCTCGCGAAAATTTAACCCCTCATCTGCGCCAGACTGCGCATTTTGCTTGCCAATTTCCTCGCGACGCACAAAATGGCGTCCCTCGGCTGGGGCTTCACCTTGGGGCCTCGCCAATCTACGTGGCGTCATTCTGCAGGAAGTGTAACCCTGATGATCGGCATGGTCCTGGTGACCCACGGCCATCTCGCGACCGAGTTTCGCGCGGCTTTGGAACATGTCGTCGGTCCGCAAAAGCAGATCGAGACAATTACCATCGGTCCCGAAGACGATATGGAGCAGCGCCGTAAAGACATTATGGCGGCTGTGCAGCATGTCGATACGGGCGGCGGTGTCGTCGTGCTGACCGATATGTTCGGCGGCACGCCATCTAATCTCGCTATTTCCGTGATGGAAGGCCCAAGGGTCGATGTGGTCGCGGGCATTAATCTGCCCATGCTGATCAAGCTCGCCTCCGTGCGCGAAGAAGCAAGCCTTGAGCAAGCCGTCATTCAGGCGCAGGATGCGGGACGTAAATATATTTCAGTCGCGAGCCGGATTCTAAACGGGAAATGACAGACCTCACCGAAGACGGCCAACCCTGCCCGCCCGCTCCCGCCTGTGTCGATGGCATTGCCCGCGAAATGGCCATTATCAATCGCAAAGGCTTGCATGCCCGCGCGACCGCAAAATTCGTTCAATGTGTTGAGCAATTTGATGCCGAAGTCACCGTCACCCGTTGTGGTGAAACGGTCGGCGGCCTGTCCATTATGGGTATTCTGACTTTGGGCGCTGGCATTGGCACATCCATCACCGTCTGCGCACGTGGTGCGCAAGCGCAAGAATGTATTGATGCACTCGACGCACTTGTTGCCGACCGCTTCGGCGAAGACGAATAAGTTTTAAGCGATCAAAGAGCGCCGATAGGCAATAAGGCCTGCCGTGCTGGCATCCAGCGCAGCGGTCTGTGCTTTATCATCCGCCACAATCGGCGCGAGGCGGTTGCACAATTCCTTGCCGAGTTCGACGCCCCATTGATCAAAGGCGTTAATGTCCCAAATGGCCGATTGCACAAAAACCTTGTGCTCATAAAGCGCAACAAGACGCCCCAACATGCGCGGATCAAGGCGATGATAAAGAAACACACTTGAAGGCCGATTACCTGAAAAGATTTTATGCGGCGCAAGAACGCTGATTTCGGACCCAGAAAGACCTTGCTTGCGCAAAAGCGCTTCGACCTCTGCGCGCGAACGCCCGCGCATCAAAGCTTCCGATTGTGCGAGGCAATTGGCAAAAAGCAGCCGGTGATGATGCGCATCAGCTTCGACAGGTTCTGCTGCAACCAAAAAATCAACCGGGATCACATCTGTTCCCTGATGCAGCATTTGGAAGAAAGCATGTTGGCCATTGGTGCCAGGCTCACCCCAAATAACAGGGGCCGTCGCCATCATCATCGGCGCGCCGTCGCGCGTCACCGACTTGCCATTTGATTCCATATCGAGCTGTTGCAAATAAGCGGGGAAGCGCGCGAGACGCTGGTCATAGGGAATCACAGCCTGCGAGCCAAAGCCCCAAACATTGCGATACCAAATGCCAATGAGGCCCATCAGCACGGGGATGTTTTCGTGCAAAGGTGCTTGCAAGAAGTGATCATCGACCTCATGCCCGCCGCGCAGAAAATCATCAAAATGTTCGGGGCCGATGGAAATGGCGAGCGCCAAACCAATCGATGACCACAGCGAATAGCGCCCACCGACCCAATCCCAAAAGCCAAAGACGCGATCTGATTGAATGCCAAATTTGGCTACGAGATCGAGCTTTGTCGACACGGCTGCAAAATGATCGCCCACCGCTTTTTCACCCAAAGCCGCTGCCACACGCGCACGCGCGCTTTGCGCATTGGTCATGGTTTCTTGCGTGGTGAATGTTTTGGACGAAATGATGAAAAGCGTCGTCGACAGATCAAGTTTTTCGAGCGTGTCAGAAAGATCAGCGCCATCCACATTGGACACGAAATGAACTGTCAGGCTTTTTTTGGCAAAAGGCGATAAGGCGCGCGCGGCCATTGCAGGCCCAAGATCAGAACCGCCAATGCCAATATTGACAATATCTGTAAAAGGTTTTCCCGTCGCGCCACGCAGCGAACCATCGCGCACTTGACGCGCAAAGGCATAAAGCTTTTCGCGCATGGCAAAGACATCTGGCATGACATCTTTGCCATCGACATGCACTGGCTTGCCAGAAAAATTGCGCAAAGCCATGTGTAGCGCGGGGCGATGCTCTGTGTGATTGACTTTGGCACCTGAAAAAAGAGCAGCGCGTTTGTCTTCGAAATGCGCGGCGCGTGCGAGCGTGATCAAATGCGCCAGAGTTGCATCATTCAGCCGATGTTTTGAATAATCGAAAAGCAGATCATCAAGTCGCAGACTGAGGCGCGGGAAACGTGCCGGATCAGCAGCGAAAAGATCGGCAATTGTTTGATGGCCCATTTCGACGCGATGCGCCTCAAGCGCGGCCAGCGCCGCCTTCACTTGGTCCTTTGCCATACCATTCTGTCCTTCCGGCGATTCGCGCCACTTTGGCGCAATCTCATGGACCTCGCGTTAACAAGGCCTAATGGTGGCCTCAGGCCGCTGCCTCCTGTATGGACAAGGACCGCGCACACCCGGATTTTGCTTTCATGGCCCCTCCCATTCTCTTGCTTCAGGACGTGATGCTGACCATTGGCGGCAAACCGCTTTTGGACGGGGCGGAGCTGTCGGTCGCGCCGGGAGAGCGGCTCTGCCTTGTGGGGCGCAATGGCTCGGGCAAATCGACCCTGCTCAAAATCGCCGCTGGCCTTATCGAAATGGATGGGGGCACACGCTTTTTTCAACCCGATGCGACCGTCCGCTACCTGCCACAAGAGCCTGATTTGTCTGGCTTTTCTACGGTTCTGGCCTATGTGGAAGCAGGCCTTGGCCCCAGTGATGAGGCCCATCGCGCCCGCTATCTTCTGGGCGAATTGGGCTTGAGCGGAGAGGAAGACCCCGCGCATTTGTCGGGCGGCGAGGCGCGGCGCGCGGCTTTGGCCCGCGTTTTGGCGCCCGAACCTGATCTGATCTTTCTGGATGAGCCAACCAACCATCTCGATCTGCCGGCCATTGAATGGCTGGAAAGCGAATTGGCGTCGCTGCGCTCCGCACTTGTTCTGATCAGCCATGACCGGCGCTTCTTACAAAATCTCTCACGCGCCACGGTCTGGCTCGACCGCGGGCGCACGCGCAAACTTGACCGCGGCTTTGGCGAATTTGAGGCCTGGCGCGACAAGCTGCTCGAAGAAGAAGACGTCCAGCGACACAAACTCGACCGTTTGATCGTCAATGAAGAACATTGGGTGCGCCACGGCGTGAGTGCGCGGCGCAAGCGGAATATGGGCCGCATGGCGCGCCTCTCTGACTTGCGGAAAGAAAGACGTGAGGCCCGCAAAAGCGTGGGCGATGTGAAAATCTCCGTCAGTGAAGGCAAGACCTCTGGCAAGCTGGTGGTTGAAGCTGAAAGCGTGTCGAAAGCCTATGGCGAGCGCGCCATTGTCAAAGATTTTTCAATCCGCATTTTGCGCGGTGATCGCATTGGTATTGTTGGCCCCAATGGTGCTGGCAAAACCACTTTGCTCAATTTGATCACAGGCATTTTGGCGCCAGATTCAGGCACAATACGCTTGGGTTCCAATCTTGAAATGGCAACATTGGATCAAAGCCGCAAAGCGCTCAAACCTGATTGGTCTTTGAAAGATGCGCTCACCAATAGCGGTGGCGATTATGTCGAAATCAATGGCGAGAAAAAGCATGTTATCGGCTATATGAAGGACTTTCTCTTCACACCCGAACAAGCACGCACACCGATTTCACGCCTCTCTGGTGGTGAGCGTGGCCGCCTGATGCTGGCGCGCGCTATGTCACTGCCCTCGAATTTTCTGGTGCTGGATGAACCCACCAATGATCTTGATTTAGAAACGCTCGATCTGCTGCAAGAAATGATCACGGATTATAAAGGCACTGTGATTGTCGTGAGCCATGATCGTGATTTTTTGGATCGGGTTGCCACATCCGTCATTGTTGCAGAAGGCCAAGGCAAATGGGTCGAATATGCCGGCGGCTATTCCGATATGGTGACGCAGCGGGGCTTTGGCATTGGCGATCAAGCGCCTGCTCCCCAGAAGCAAAAAAGCAGCGAAGCCAAAGAGCGCGCCCCCGCACAAAAGAAAGAAAAGCTTTCCT
>CAWUNF010000085.1:0-6601 GCA_963923195.1 uncultured Hyphomicrobiales bacterium
CCCAATAGCCAAGATAGACATGGGCTAAGCCCATGCGTCGCGCGCGTTCAATATGTTCTAAAATCATATAGGTTCCGAGCGAGCGATCGGTCTGCGCAATATCATAATAAGAATAGACCATCGACAGTCCATCAGAGAGAACGTCTGTCAGACAAACCGCCATCAGCGGTCCATCGCCACGCCCGGTCATGAAACTATCAATGCCGCGCGGACGATATTCAATGACGCGTGTCTCGACATGAGAATCTTCGATCATCATCGAATAATCGAGCACGCTCATATCCGCCATGCCTCCATCGGAATGGCGCGTGTCGAGATAGGTGCGAAATAGAGAATATTGTTCGGATGAAGGTTCTGGCTGCATGGCATGGCCGATGAGATCGGCATTGGCATCCAAGATGCGGCGCATATTTCGACTGGGTGAAAAATCATCCACTTTCACGCGCACGGAAACGCAAGCGCGGCAATCTTCGCAAGCGGGGCGGTAAGCAATGGTTTGCGAGCGACGAAAGCCAGATTGGGTGAGCGTATCATTGAGGCCGGTGGCGCGTTTGCCCACAAGGTGGGTAAAGACTTTTCGCTCTTCGCGTCCTGGCAGATAGGGGCAGGGCGCGGGCGAGGTCAGATAAAATTGCGGGGCGTCACGCGGCTCTCGGCTCACCCACTCACCTCCGGACTCAGGTGATCTTATACTGGCTCATCAAGCGCGGCGTGTCACGACAACGCCCGAAACAATGTCGTGGAGGCAGCGTTTATCATGATTGAGCAGCGAGGTGAGCAGATTGATGGGTGCCAGGAGCGTGACGCCCCATGAGAGATAGAAAAGAATGACATGGGCGCCAGCCTGCCAAAAGGTCGCCGGGCGTCCATCATTGGAGCGCATTTCAAGATCCATCAGACCCATGCCGGGCGTGGCCATGCGGGGGCCTGAAATGCTGAAGCCATTGTAGAGAATGGCAATGGCTGGATAGAGGGCAGGGATCAGAAACCAGGACAGGCCAAAAGTCACCACGCCCAAAATCACAAAGACCACAAAGAGGCCCCAAAAGATCATCGAGATCAGCAGGAGATCAAAGAGCAGCGCAACCGTGCGGCGCGAGCGCACGCCGGCCAAAGCCTCATAGGGCAGGCGGGCCGGCCACAGGATCTCAGTCTCAGGTCCACGATCAGTCACGTTTTGGCTCCTTGGCCGTCAGGTCTACGCCAATGTGGGGAGCTCTGGGACGCGGTGCAAGGCGCAACAGCTTCAAATCCCACTTTCGCCCTTATTGTCGGGCTTGGGCTGGGAGAGCAGCGCTCTATTCAGCTCAGCACGGAACGTGACAATATCGGCCACCATTTCTTTTTTCTGCTGTTCGACGCGTTGCGTGACAATCCGCTCAACATCTGTTTTGGACGCACCATAGAGCGCCACACCCAGGCTCATGAGTTTTTTCTCTTCCGCCTGACAGCGCGTGATGATGACTTGCGCCAGCGTCTCCGCATTTTCTGATGAATAGGGCACAATGTCCTTCATCACTTTGCGCATGCAGGCTTGGTGCTCTTCGGCCGCCTCATTGATAAGCTTCGTGCGCGCTTGATCGACTTCATCATTTTTAGCTGGCGGCGATGGCGTGGCATCGTTGCGTGCAAGTGCCGGCTCTTTGTACCATTTCACGCAAGCGGCCAGTTCTGGAATGAGGCGCGAGGTTGTCGTGAGCGCGAAATTAATCCGCACCCCGCCAATCACGCTTTGCATTTGGCTGGCTTCACGGAATGCACGGATCAAAGCGGAATTGTCGGGCATGGGCACGACGACGAGAGATTTATCCGCCACTTTGCCTTTGACAGTGATGGGGCCAGCGCCATCAAACCAGAGATTGATCGTCACTTCATTGCCAAGCGGCATGTTCCAACCCGCATTGGAAAAGCCAAGCGTCCATGAATAATCGGCATTGACGGCGACATGCAGGCTTGTGCCGTGGCGATAGCTGGCGGATGCCGCGCAATGGGAAAAGTCGCCAGTGCGATCATTGGTGTAAGAGCCGCCCGACCAATTGCCGACGGCAACCGTGCGCATCGGGCCCTTGGCAAAAGCAGGCGCCAGCAGAAATAGGCTCAGGCTTGTGGCGAGCAGGGCGCGCGCAAACATCATGTCCTCCGGGATCAGAGGAGATTATAGGGCAAGCTTAGCCGCGGGCAATGGCTGGCTGGTTAAGCCTGCTTCAGCTTCTCAGCCACTTTCACAGCAAAATAGGTGAGGATCCCGTTGCATCCGGCACGCTTAAAGGCAAGCAGGCTTTCCATCATCGCCTTGTCGCCATCAAGCCAACCATTTTGAGCGGCCGCCATGATCATCGCATATTCGCCCGACACTTGATAAGCGAAAGTCGGCACAGCAAAGGTCTCTTTCACGCGGCGTGCAATATCAAGGTAAGGCATGCCGGGCTTGACCATGACCATGTCAGCGCCTTCATCCAGATCAAGTGCCACTTCGCGGATGGCTTCATCTGAATTGGCAGGGTCCATTTGATAGGTGCGCTTGTCACCGCGCAGCAAGCCGCCAGACCCTACAGCATCGCGGAATGGGCCATAAAAGGCAGATGCATATTTTGCCGCATAGGCCATGATCTGCACATGATCAAACCCTTCTTCGTCAAGTGCTGTGCGGATCGCGCCAATGCGGCCATCCATCATATCAGATGGCGCAATGACATCTGCACCCGCACGCGCTTGATTGAGTGATTGCTTGACGAGTGCACGCACCGTGCGATCATTCACAATCTCATCGCCCTCCATCAAACCATCATGGCCGTGGCTTGTGTAAGGATCGAGCGCGACATCGGTGATGATGCCAATATTTGGTACAGCCGCCTTGATCGCGCGCACCGCTTTGCAAATGAGATTTTCTGGATTGAAAGCTTCCGAGCCTTCTTCATTGCGCAATTTCGGATCGGTATAGGGAAAGAGCGCAACAGCAGGAATGCCAAGCGAAGCTGCATGGGCGCAAGCCTTCACGGCTTCATCAATGGAGAGGCGCTCAACACCTGGCATGGAAGCGACAGGCTGGCGCGTCTTTGTGCCGTCTAAAATGAAAATCGGCCAGATCAGATCATCAGCGGTCAGCACATTCTCGCGCACCAAGCGGCGGGACCAATCTGCCTGACGCAAACGGCGCGGACGCTGGACCAGCATCATCCGGTCGGCAGAATGGGGGGTGGATGGTGCGGCCATGCTCTTGCTCCAAAATCGACTTTTCCCGCCTAGCATCTTTCGGACGCAGGCTAAAGCCCGACCTCTGGTGGGTTTTGGCCAGCTTGACGCGTTGACCGAACGGGGCCTTCTCCTCTATGGCTCAGAAAAGGCGCGAGCAGGGCACCCGTCCGCATTCGCCAAATTTGAGGCCCCATGCAGCTTTATCCGCTCGACGAGAAAGCCAATCGCGAGGTGATCCACCTCGGTGCGACCGGCAATGGCTCGTTCCGTTGGGGCCTTTACCTCGTCATCTATATGCGTGTTCTGGCTGTGCTCTGGTTGGCTCAGGGGCTTTTGCAATGGCGCAATATTTTGGCGCCCGAAGGCCTCTCGATTGACGCCATGCCCTCTTTCGAGGCGGCGACGATTATTTTCTTTGCCATTACCAATCTTGTGTCGGCTGTCGGCCTATGGCTCGCCGTGCCTTGGGGTGGCGTGCTCTGGCTCTTTGCTATTTCCGCACAAATGTTTCTCATTGGCTTTGTTGGCATGATTGAAGGCGGGCGTTTGATCTTGGCTCTCGATGTCGCTTTGATCGTCGCTTATTTCGTCTTGAGTTGGTATGCCGCGCAAGAGCGCGATGCCGTTTGAAAAACCTGTCGTTGCGGGAACAAGCAATTCTCAAGCTTAATGCGTGGTGAGATTCATTTTCGATTCACGCAACGCATAAACATCAGATTCATCTCGTTTATTAGACTGGCTTTCACGCGTGCTCGCTAGTCTGTCGCACATCGATGGAATGAAATGTGCGAGGATGAGTGATGAATATTGTCGTCAAGAGTGAAGCGCTTTGCGCTGGCCCTGACGCAGAAAATATGCGTCCGGCCTATTTGGAAGCTTTGACCTTGGTCGAGCGTTTGCATCGGCGTTTGCTGGATGTGATCAAGGATGAATTTGATCGGCGTAAACGCGCTGACATTAACGCCGTGCAGGCTTTGTTGCTGTATAATATTGGCGACAAGGAACTCACCGCGAGTGAATTGCGCACCAAAGGCTATTATCTGGGATCGAACGTCTCCTATAACGTCAAAAAACTCGTCGAAATGGGATTTCTGCATCATGCGCGCTCACGCATGGATCGGCGCTCCATTCGCATCAGCCTGACGGAGCGGGGGCGGGTGGTGCATCAGATTGTGGCGGGCGTTTATGCCAAGCACATGCTCACAGTGGAGCAGATTGGCGGCATATCGGGGGATGAGTTTTCACGCATGAATCTGGCGCTAGCCCGGCTCGAGCGATTCTGGACGGACCAGATCCGCTTCCGCCTTTAAGAGGGTTTTGCGCCCGTCATGTTCCAAAAGAGGTCCCGAAATGGGCCTCTTTTCCCTTTTTAGTCAGTCTTTTATGGCAAGTTTTGCGCTCTGCCATACTTCGGCCTTGCTGTTCCTTCTTTTTTAACCTTGTCCATGATAGCGCTGACAGGTTCCTGAGGGCCTGTTTTAAGGGCTTTCTCCCGGGCGGCTCGGTACTGCGGGCGCGCCTTGGGCAGGACCGCATAAGCCAAGAGGGCCATATGGGCCTCATTTGAGCGAAATTTGTGGAACGCAATTGGAGCCATCGGTGAGCACGTTCGACCATTCCATTTCTCGCAGGGCCTTTGCCCGTGGTTTGGGCCTCGGCCTTGTGGCTTTGGGCACGCCGGCCTTGGCAGCCCCTGCAGAGGGCGGCCTTTTTGGCGAACAGGCCGAATGGGTCCAAAAATATGAAGCTGATCCACGCTTGGCTGTGCCGCGCACGACAACGCCTATTCTTTCCGCGCAGACCATTGCTGCCACTGAACAGGCCATCGCGCTCTATCAAAACATGGCCGCGCGTGGCGGCTGGAATCCCGTGCCAAACCAGACGATGAAAGTCGGCACGAAGAGCGCGGCTGTTGTGGCGCTGCGTCAGCGCTTGATGATCACCGCTGATCTTGATGAGACGGCTGGCACAAGCCCCATTTTCGATTCCTATGTCGAAGCCGGTGTGAAGCGTTTTCAGGCGCGCCACGGCATTTCGGCGACAGGTGTTGTCGGTCCACAGACGATTGCCGCGCTCAATGTGCCAGCCCAAGTGCGCGCACGTCAGTTGGAAATCAATCTTGTTCGCCTGCGCGCCTTTTCGGGCAATTTGGGCGGGCGTTTTGTGACGATGAATATTCCCGGCGCCTCCGTTGAAACGGTCGAAGGTGGTCAGGTTGTCACCCATCACCAAGCAGGCGTGGGCAAGATTGATCGTCAATCGCCCGTCATGCAGGCCAAAGCCGTTGAAATCAATTTCAACCCCTTCTGGACCGTTCCGGCCTCGATCATCCGCAAGGATTTGATCCCGAAAATGCAGAAGGATCCGAATTATCTCTCCGATAATAAGATCCGCGTGTTCAATGCAGCGGGCGTGGAAGTGGCACCCAATGCCATCAATTGGAATTCGATGGAAGCCACGCAATATAAGTTCCGCCAAGATCCGGGCGGTGACGTGAATTCGCTCGGCTTCATTCGCATCAACATTCCCAATCCGCATGGCGTCTATATGCATGACACGCCAGCCAAGGGCATTTTCGGGGATGATTTCCGCTTCGTCTCCTCGGGCTGCGTGCGCGTGCAGAATGTCCGCGATTATGTCGCCTGGCTTTTGAAGGATTCCCCCGGTTGGGATCGTGACCGCATTGATGAAGTCATCCGCTCAGGCGAGCGCATTGATGCGCGCATCACAACGCCCGTTCCCGTTTACTGGATCTATGTCACGGCTTGGTCGAATGACGGGCTCATCCAATTCCGCGATGATATTTATCAGCGCGATGGTTTTGGCGCGGGCGCTGTGACGGTCTCGGCCGCCTCCTCCTCGGAAGCGCGCGAAGGGGGGCTTTTGGAGCCTATGGCGCTCACGGATGTCCCGGCCCGCTAGGCGCAGCCAATTTTCCTTTCTGATCAGGCCCGCCTCTGAACATGGGGCGGGCCTTTTCTTTTGGCCTCTCCCAGCCGCCAACCCCTGTGGCCAACCCCTTCTTTTTGCCTCGAAAGGTCATTCTGTCGCCTTTCGGTCCCAGACGGGCCGTGCTAAGCGGGGGCATCTTTCAAAGCCGGTTTGGGACTAGATGTTGCGTGCGCGGCCTTAGCGAGCGCCCATAGGTTCCATTTCTGGCGGGTTTACGTGCTGCCCTTGGGGTGGCCAATCAGGAGCCTGAGACGCATGGCCGAGACTGCATACAAGCTCTCCAATTCATTCTTCGGTGCAAGCCTCGCCCAGTCCGATCCGGAAATTGCGAAATCCATTGATCTGGAACTTGGCCGGCAACGCGATGAGATCGAATTGATCGCGTCGGAAAACATCGTCTCGCGCGCTGTGCTGGAAGCGCAGGGCTCGGTGATGACGAATAAATATGCCGAAG
>CAWUNF010000086.1:0-6521 GCA_963923195.1 uncultured Hyphomicrobiales bacterium
GATGTGACGGTTGAGGCTGATGATGATCAGCCGCGCCTCGAAGGCGAGACGCAAGCACGTGAAGCCTCTGAGGACGAAGACGAGGAACATCACGAGGACGATGAAGAGCAGCATGTCGAGCATATTGGCGGCGACGCTATGGAAGAAGTGCCCGGCCGCTATCAGCGTCTGCGTCGTCAATATAAGATTCAAGAAGTCATCAAGCGCCGCCAAGTTTTGCTTGTGCAGGTTGTGAAGGAAGAACGCGGCAATAAGGGCGCTGCTCTCACCACCTATCTGTCGCTGGCTGGTCGCTATTCCGTGCTCATGCCAAACACCGCACGCGGTGGTGGCATTTCGCGCAAAATCACCGACCCATCGGACCGCAAGCGCCTCAAGGCCATTGCACAAGAATTGGAAGTGCCAGATGGCATGGGCGTGATCCTGCGCACAGCAGGCGCCTCGCGCACCAAGCAGGAAGTGCGTCGCGATTTTGAATATTTGCTGCGCATGTGGGAAACCGTGCGCGAGCTGACGCTCAAATCATCAGCCCCCTGCCTCGTCTATGAGGAAGGCTCGCTGATCAAGCGTGCGATCCGCGATCTCTATAATAAAGATATCGACGATGTGATCGTCTCAGGCGAAGAGGGTTTCCGCGAAGCTAAAGAATTCATGCGCCTGCTCATGCCAAGCCATGCCAAGAATGTGCAATTCTGGCGTGAGCCACAGGCACTCTTTGCCAAGGCTGGCGCTGAATCACAGCTCGATGCCATGTTCTCCAATATCGTCACGCTGAAATCGGGTGGCTATATTGTCATCAACCAGACCGAAGCGCTGGTCGCCATTGACGTAAACTCAGGCCGCTCGACCCGCGAACATAATATTGAAGACACGGCTCTGCGCACCAATTTGGAAGCGGCTGATGAAGTCGCGCGCCAATTGCGTCTGCGCGACTTGGCCGGGCTCATCGTCGTCGATTTCATCGACATGGAAGAAGGCCGCAACAATCGTGCGGTCGAGCGCCGCATCAAGGATGCGCTCAAGAATGATCGCGCCCGCATTCAAGTGGGCCGCATCTCGCATTTCGGCCTGCTCGAAATGTCGCGCCAGCGTATTCGCACGGGCGTGCTCGAAGGTTCGACCATTGTTTGCCCGCATTGCGCGGGCTCAGGCTCCGTGCGCTCCACCGCCTCCATCGCGCTGCATGTCATGCGCGTTTTGGAAGATGCGCTGGTGAAAAATTCCATGCACAATATCACCGTGCGTTCGCGCACGCATGTGGCGCTTTACATTCTCAACCAGAAGCGCGCGCATTTGCGCGCTTTGGAAGAACGCTTTGGTGTGCAGATCACGGTGGAAGCCGATGATACGCTGACCGGCACTGTCTATCATGCGCTGGAGCGCGGCGAACTCGCCTCGCCGCCGATTTCCTATGAGAAGAAGGAACTCGTGCGCATTGACTCGATCGCTATGGACGATGAGATCATCGAAGACGAGATCGAGGAAGAAGAAGACGAAGAAACAGAGGACGGCGAAGAACGCGCCGAAGGCGAAGGCCGAGCTGAGGGCGAAGAAGGTGAAGGCCGTGGTCGGCGCCGTCGCCGCCGTCGTCGTCGTGGACGCGGTGGTGATCGCGAACGTGGCTTCACCGATCCTGATGCGCCCCAACCTTCCGATGATGGTCTGCTCGTTGTCGCAGAAATTGGTGGCGATATGACGCGCCGCGCAGATGATGGCGATGGTGAAGTCGACACGAATGAAGCGGAAAATTTTGATGCAGACGGCAATCCAGTCGAAGGCGATCCGATGCGCCGTCGTCGCCGTTCGCGCCGTGGTGGCCGCAATCGTCGTCGCGACGGTTTCGAGCGTCGTGAGCGTGATGAGTTGCCGCGCGCAGAATTTGGTGAGCAAGGAGCACCTGCTTCTGCACCCGCTGCTGAAGCACCTGTGGCTCCCGCTTGGGATTGGGCGCCCATCGCAGCATCGGCAGAAGATAAGCCTGTTGAGACAAAAGCCTCCATGCCGGTGGAAAGTGCGCCCGAACCTGCGCGTGCTGAAGAACCCGCACCCGCACCCGCGCCCGTGCCGCGCGCAGAACCTCTGCCTGAGGCCCCAGCTGGTCCTAAGCGCTCTGGTTGGTGGAGCCGCGCCAAGCAAAGCTTTGGTGGCAATTAAATCAGAAAAGGCCCGCTTCGCGCGGGCCTTTTTATTTGAGCCACGCACCCATGCGTCTTATGCCCTCAACAATATCGTCTTCGCGCCCAGCAAATGAAATGCGCATGGTTTGCGCCCCACGCGCGCGATCAAAATCCAATCCCGGCGTGACAGCCACACCCGCTTCATTCAACAGACGTTTGCAGAAGTCACTGGAATCTTGCGTCAGATGCGCAATGTCGCAATAGACATAAAAGGCCCCATCCACGGGATGGAAATGCGGCAGACCAATCTTGGGCAAATGCTCCATGAGAAAAGCACGATTGCGCGCATAGGATTGTTTCACCTCTTCCAATTCATCTCGGGCTTCAAAGACAGCCTCTGCCGCAACCTGGCTAAGATAGGGCACGGAAATCGCAAGCGATTGCTGCAATCTCTCAATCGGGCGCACCAATTCGTCTGGCACAACAAGCCAACCAATGCGCCAACCCGTCATGCAAAAATATTTGGAGAAGGAATTGACGACAATGGCCGAAGAGGAAAAAGCCAAAGCCGTTTGCGCGGGCGCCTCATAAGTAAGGCCATGATAAATTTCATCTGAGATGAAAGAAATGCCAAGATGATCGCAGGTCTCACAGATCGCACGCAAATCATCTGGCGACATCATTGTGCCCGACGGATTGGCCGGGCTCATCAACAAGACGCCTTGTAAAGGAGCACGCTGATGCGCCTCTTCGATCATCCGCGCAGTGACAATGTGGCGTGTTGAACCATCCGTTGCCAGTGGCACGCAAATGAGGCCCAAAGCTTCCAAAATATTGCGATAGGCGGGGTAGCCGGGCTCTGCAATTGCAACGCGCGCGCCCGGATCAAACAAGCCAAGAAAGGAGAGTAAAAAGCCAGCCGAGGAACCCGTTGTCACGACAATGCGAGAGGCTGGCACATCGACCTGATAAGTATCGGCATAAAAACGCGCGATGCGCGCGCGCAAAGAGGGCAGACCGAGCGCCTGCGTATAGCCAATGCGCCCGGCTTCAAGAGCAGCAAGCGCGGCCAGGCGCGCGGGCTTTGGAGTGGGTGCGCCGGGCTCTCCCACTTCCATATGGATGACCGAACCACCGTTGCGCTCACGCTCAGCCGCCGCACTCATCACATCCATAGCGATGAAAGGCGCGATGCGGGAGCGCAGAGAGGGGGAAATTGAGTGAGAGGACATGCGGCTATAACCAATAAAGGTTTCGCCCTTGCCCCGCTCGCGCCATAATGGATGCGTTGAACAAGAGCCGGGCTGATGTGATTCCGCCCCAGGATCGTGAGACCCAAGCTAGGCAGGACCAGGACCGCAATGCGCGCAAGCGAAAGCCAAATCCGATCCAACCTTACGGACGGCAAAAGCCCTAGCAGGCCCGCGCGGCTTTCGCCAGTGCGCCGCGTCTTTGGTCTTTTGACGGCAGCCCTCACCGCCGTCTCAACAAGCTTGCCCGCTCAGGCGCAGAGCAATGCGCCCAATATCATCCGCGATGCGGAAATCGAACAATTGATGCGCGAATATACGGCGCCCATTTTCCGCGCTGCCAATATTAATGCAGGCGCCACACGTATTTTTTTGGTCGGCGATCGCTCCTTCAATGCTTTCGTGGCCAATGGCCAAAAGATTTTCATCAATGTCGGCGCGCTGATGGATTCCAAAACGCCGAATGAAATTATCGGCGTCTTGGCGCATGAAAGCGGACATATTGCGGGCGGCCATCTCGCGCGCCAGCGTCAAGAATTGGCCAAGGCGCAAATTTTGATGGTGGCGGGCATGTTGATGGGCGCCGGCGCTGTTGTGGCGACCGCACGTTCCGGCCCCTATGGCAAAGTGGGTTCAGATGGTGTGGGCACAATGGGGGCTTTGCTCGGCCCCGCAGAAATGGTGCGCCGCTCTTTGCTTGCCTATCAACGTGGTGAGGAACAAGCCGCCGATCGCGCCGCGGTCAATTATCTCACTGCCACAGGCCAATCTGGCCAGGGCCTACTGACGACAATGGAGCGCTTCCAAAATGATGCGCTTTTTAAAACGTCGCAGGTCGACCCCTATACTTTATCCCATCCCCTGCCCTCGGATCGCATTTCAAGTTTGCAAGCCGCGGTTAAGGCTTCCGTGTCCTATGCCAAGAAAGATCCGCCTGAATTGCAGGCACGCCATGATTTGATGCGCGCCAAACTTTTTGGCTTTGTCGCCACCGCCCCCGAAGTGGCGCGCCGCTATGGCCCGGCGGATCATTCGCTTGCCGCCAAATATGCGCGCGCCATTTCTGCCTATCGGGTTGGCAATCTCGATGTGGCTTTGGCGCAGACCGATGCGCTGATCGCCGCACAGCCGAGCAATCCCTATTTTCAGGAATTTAAAGGGCAAGCCTTGATGGAAAGCGGACGCGCGGTCCAAGCCCTGCCCTATTTGCGTCGCGCGGCATCCCTCGCGCCCTCCGCAACACCGATCAAAGTTTTGCTCGGTCATGCTTTAATTGGCACCGGCAATCCCAATGATGCGCGCGAGGCCACCAATCTTTTGGCGCAAGTCACTCAGCGCGAGGATGATTATGGCGAGGCTTGGCAATATCTGGCTATGGCCTATGAGCGGCGTGGCGATACGCCCAATGCCCAGCTCGCCTCGGCTCAATCGCTCTTCCTACAAGGCAATATGGTCGCCGCCCGCACACAGGCCGACCGCGCGCAAAAACAATTTCCCAAAGGATCGCCCGGTTGGCTAAAAGCCGACGACATTCTGAATTATCGCCCGCCCAAATTCGATTAGCCGTTTTCCGGCTTGGAGCCCGTCATGTCCTTTCTGATCCGTCTTGCTGGAAGCCTTATGGCAGGCGCTCTCGCGCTCAGCCCCGCTTTGGCGCAGGATTTCTCAAATGCGCAGAAAAAACAGGTTGAGACGATCATCCGCGATTATCTTCTGACCAATCCAGAAATTTTGCGCGATGCCTATGCTGCACTCGAAGCCAAACAGGCCCGCGCCGAAGCTGAACAGCGCGCGGGCGCCCTCAAAACCTATGGCGATCTCTTGACCAAATCGCCCTATCAGGCGGTGGTCGGCAATCCGAATGGCAAAGTCACTTTGGTTGAATTCTTCGATTACAATTGTGGCTATTGCAAACAGGCGCTTCCAGACCTCACCCGTTTGATCAAAGAAGATGGTGATCTGCGTGTTGTTTTGAAGGATTTTCCAGTTTTAGGACCGGGTTCGGTGGAAGCAGCACAGATTGCCATCGCGGTCAAAAAGCAGCTTCAGGGTGAGAAATTCTGGGCCTTCCATGTCAAGCTTTTGGGAACCCGCGGACAGGTTGGCAAGGCGCAGGCGCTGGCAGCCGCCCGCGACAGCGGCGCTGACATGGACCGCCTTGCCAAGGATATAGAGGGGCCAGAGATTCAAGCGACCCTGCAAGAAAGCGCCAAATTGGCCGATGCCCTCAATCTGACAGGCACGCCGACCTATGTCGTGGGCGATGAGGTTGTGGTGGGGGCGGTTGGCTATGGCCAGATCAAGGGCCGCCTCGACAATATCCGCAAATGCGGCAAGGCGAGCTGCGGGTAAGACAGCGCCGCCATTTTGAGCGAAGCGAAGCAATCCAGCGGACCCACGTGCGGCTTCTGGATTGCCGCGTCGGCCCAGCGGGCCTCCTCGCAATGACGAGGCCTTTGCCGCTGGAAGGGCTGGTTCCCGGCGGGGATAGAGGTCCGCTCAGGCTTCCATCGGCCCGTTAACCGGTTTAAGAGAGGTCCCTTCTAGAAAGGGGCTCCCAATGTGAGTCCCGCCCCGGTCCTCGGCATGAAAACCGTCCGATGAAAAGTGTTTATGTCCTCAACGGCCCGAACCTAAACCTGCTCGGCACGCGGGAGCCCGCGACCTATGGCACGGTGACGCTCGCCGATATTGAGGCGCGGCTCAAAGCGCGTTGCGACAAGGCAGGTCTTTCGCTCATCTTCCGTCAAAGCAATGTCGAGGGTGATCTCGTCACTTGGCTGCAAGAGGCGGGCAAAGCAGATGCGCCTGTTATTCTCAATGCGGGCGCCTATACGCATACATCCATTGCCATTCATGATGCGATCCGCGGCGCGGGTGCAAAAGTCATCGAAGTGCATCTGTCCAATGTCCATGCACGCGAAGATTTCCGGCATCATTCCATGATATCCGCTGTCGCTGCCGGGGTGATCCTCGGCTTCGGCGCTCTTTCCTATGATCTCGCGCTTGATGCGCTGATCGCCCAATCCAAAGCCAAGAGCTAAAATTCCATGAAGAAGCCCGTGAAGAAAAATAAAGCTGTTGCCGCACGCGCCCCAAAGGCCAAGGCGAAAAAACCTGCGGCAAAAGTGGCTGCGAAATCCACCTCAAAGCC
>CAWUNF010000087.1:0-6411 GCA_963923195.1 uncultured Hyphomicrobiales bacterium
TCCAGCACAATCACGCAATCACTTTTTTCAAGGAAAGCATCTGGATTATAGCCCAGATGCATTTCATGCGTGGTGGGCAGGGCCATATAGCGCGGCTTGCGCTGCGTCACGGGCAGAGCAAAACTCTCAGCCAGAGCTGCAAGATGGGCCACTTCGCGCGGATCGCGGCCAGCACTGGATGTGATGATGACGGGATTTTCTGCCCGCGCAATCATGTCCGCAGCTTGTTCAATGGCTGCAGGATCAGGGAAGGGCGCTGATGGCGTTGCGCGGCGCGAGGGCGATGTATAGGAGAAGCTCTCCATTGGCGTTGCCAAAACTTCGCGCGGAAGTGTGAGATAGATCGGGCCTTTTGGCTCTGCCATTGACAGATTGATCGCACGATCAACGGTGGCTTCAATCACCTGCGTATTGGGCAGTTCATAATCCCATTTCACAAATTCACGCAGCATAGCGCCTTGGTCGCGCATTTCCTGCGGCCAGTGAATTTCACCGGAGCGCTCACCAAGCAGGCCACCTTCTTCAGAATAAGGTGTGCGACCAGCGGTGAAGAGAATGGGCACATTGCCGCGCCACGCATTCATCACGCCGCACACGGCATTGGCCGTGCCAACATTCACATGCACCATGACAAGTTGCGGGCGGCCAGTTGCCAGATAATAGCCAAGCGCCATTGAAACAGCGACATTCTCATGCGGCACAGTGACGGGCTTTGGCAATTTGCCGCCATTGATTTCAATCTTGCTCATGGCTTCAATGAGCGGGGCAAAGTCAGTACCTGCATTGGCGAAGAGATAATCCACGCCGCGATCTGCCATCAGCGTCAAATAGGCTTCCGCCGCTGTCGTTTTTTCAATCTTCTTATGAGACATGTTATGAGACATCGGGCAATTCCTTAATTATCGCGGACTTGTTTGGCTTTAGCGAGAACAGAAGCAGGCGTTTTTGAAAGTTCTTCCACATAGGCCTGCAATTTTTCACCCGACAGAGGTTCGAAATCGAGGCTGAGTTTCTTGACCTCTTCAAGATAATCTGGGTCTTTCAGCATGGCATCAAAACCTGCACGCAGAGCGCTCACGCGCTCTTTCGCCACTCCAGGCGGGGCCACAATCGACTTGCCGATTTCAGTCGCGCTCGCATAAAGCTCCAAAATCGCTTTATCCTCAGCGCTCTTGCCCAGTTCCACCATGCTTGGAATATCCGGCAATTCGGGGTGACGCGTCGAACCCCATTGCACGATGATGGATGCTTTCTTCTGCTCCAACCAATCGCGCTTGGCAGCTTTCACCGTGGACCAAGCGAGCAGACAGCCGTCGATCTCGCCCTTTTCCATTGCAAGGCAGCTTTCTGCCGCCCCACCATAGCCCGTCACCATTTTGAATTTTGTGCCGCCGAGCGCATTCAAAAGTTTCGGATAGATAACAGCCGGTGCCATCGGACCGGAGCCACCTTGCACACTTTCCTTGGCGCGCGCATCGGCAATATTTTTCACTCCCGATGTCGCCCAAAGCACTTGCACATTGGTGCTCGCACTGATGCGACCAATCCAATTAAAATTTTTCGACACATAAGCAACGCCATTCGTGCCGAGCAATTCTTCGGATGGGGATGTGTCGGGAATAATCCCCAATGTCGTGCCATCTTTCGGCGCCACGCCATACATGAAATTGGCGGCCTTCATGCCACCTGCACCGATCATATTTTGCGGGACCATTTTGGGATTGCCCGGAATATGCTTGCCCATGTGGCGCGAAACGAGACGGCCGTAAATGTCATAGCCGCCACCCACCGGAAAACCGATGATCAGATTGATCGCATTCTCGCGATAAAATTCTGCAATGGATTGCGCCTGTGCCATTTGCGGTGTGACTGTCAGCGCGGCGAGCGACAGGGCAAGACCAAGGGTTTTGTCATGCAAGCGCATGGTTTCCTCCGGAGTGTTCTTATTGGGCCAGAGCATAGACCGAGCCCGCCAAGGGGCCAAGGTGGCACTGGCTTTTTCAGCTTCAAATTACAGGTTTAAGGCCCTATTCTGCGGCTATAAGAACAAGAGGAGGTATCGCTCGTGTCCCAAGGCCCCGGCGCTGGTCTGCGCTTCATTGACGTCCATCATCATTGCGTGCTGCCTGAATATGAGCAGGCCATTGTGCGCTCAGGCGCGGCCGATCCATCTCGCCCCTTGCGCAAAAATTCCAATGTCGATGAGCTGATCGACAATCTAGGCACTTTTGGCATTGATGGCGCCGTGGTCAATCCGCTCTCGGTGGCAGGTGTCCATCACGGCAATGATGAGAATGCGCGCTATCTGTGCGAAACAACGGGCGAGGCACTTGCCAAATTTGTTGCAAAATATCCGAAAAAACTTGGCTTCTTTGCGCCCGTGCCCTTTCCAAATGTCGATGGAGCTTTGAAAGCGACCGCCTATGCGCTCGATGTTTTGAAAGCCGATGGCATTATTATGCTCACCAATCAAAACGGCATTTATATTGGCGATCCAGCGGCAGATGCTTTTTACGCTGAGCTTGATCGGCGTCACGCCAATGTCTTTGTTCATCCTGCACGCGCCAGCTTTGTCGATGATCTCACATTAAAGCTTTGGGGCTCGGTGGTGGAATATCCCTTCGAGACCACGCGCATTGCCGCCAATCTCATTTACAATGAGCAGATGCGCAAATATCCCAACATCCGCTGGATTTTGGCTCATGCGGGCGGTTGCGTGCCTTATATTTCGCTGCGCTTAAAACTCATGTCTGAGCAAGATCCCAATGGCCCGCCAGATTTCAAAGATCGTGTGCCAGAAGGTGTCGAGCCCTATGTCGGCAAATTCTATTTTGATACAGCCATTTCAGGCTCACGCGCGGCTATGGCGTCGCTGCGTCTGGTGACGGACAATTCGCATATTATGTTTGGCAGCGATTGGCCCTATATTCATCGCGAATATGTGGATGAGCAAATCACCAATATGCGCAATATGCCGGAGCTGAGCGATATTTTTGCGCAAGTGGAGCGCGAGAATGCGATGAAACTCTTTCCGAGATTTTGCTAGTCGTCATTGCGAGGAGGCCTGAAAGGCCGACGCGGCAATCCAGAAAGCCTCTGGATTGTCTCGTTTCGCTCGTCATGACGAGATCAAATATGTCCGACTTTCACATCCATCGTGCCGACCTTTTCAATAGTCGCACGAATGACATTGCCTGGCACAACGGGGCCAACGCCTTCTGGTGTGCCGGTCAGCAAAATGTCACCGGGGTGAAGCGTGTAAAAGCTCGACGCCCATGAAATGAGAGTTGGCACATCTAAAACCAGATCGCGCGTATTGGCTTTTTGACGCGTTTCACCATCAATGGTGAGTTCAAGATCAAGCCCAGACGGATTGCCGATTTCATCTGCTGAGACGAAATAGGGGCCAACAACTGTGAATGTGTCGAGCGATTTGCGAAGCGAGCGCTCTTCTGGCCCGCGGATCGTCATATCAAGGCCAATAGCATAGCCTGCGACATAGTTGAGCGCATCTTCTTTGGAGACACGATCTGCGCGCTTGCCAATGATAACGGCGAGTTCAATTTCATGATCATTGCGCCGTTCATCATGGCGAATGAGGATGGTCTCGCCCGCACCAATGATGGAGCTGGTCGCTTTCAGAAAGAGACCGACTTTCTGAATTTCTCCGACTTGCTGCTGGTGATGAATGCCAGCATCGGCCCGCGCTTCATCCAGATGCTTTTTATAATTGACGGGTGCGGCCACCACTTTGCCGGGATTGGCAATGGGGGAGAGCAGTTTTACGTCTTTGAGCTTGCGACGTGGACCCGTTTGAGCTGCCGCCTCAAAAGCGGGGCGCAATTGCGCGAAATTCTCAACCAGCAGATCTGTGCGCGGAAATGGATAGGATTGCGCAGGCAAAGCGGCGAGCGCAGAGGTGACATCAATCAACTCATCGCCATCGATCAGACCAAAGCGATTGTCATCAAAACGGGCGATCCGCATCAAAGCTTTCCTTCAGCCTGCATTTTCCACAAATCCCATGCGCGATCGACTTGTGTATCAATGACGCGCGCGGTTGTTTCCGCCTCTCCTGCAGTCAAAGGCTCAATCGCGCCAAGGCGCATGGCTTCTGCCTGCAGTTTCGCATTATTTTCTGTATAGACAGCCCGGAACACGGCTTGTTTCAAACGATTGCCCACGACGGTGGAGCCGTGGCCGCGCATGAGAACGACATTGCCATCGCCCAATATTTTCGCAACACCTGCGCCCAGCGCTGAATTGCGAATGAGGAGATCGGAAGCATCGCCCGCAAAATCGCGAATTTCAAAAATGGGCGCGCAAATGCCGATAAAGCCGCCCATATGATTGACCGCACGAAATGGTACGCCTTTCAAAATGGAGAAAGGCACCACCGCGACTGAATGACTATGCACCACAGCCATCACATCGGGGCGCGCGCGATAGATTTCCGCATGAATGAAACGCTCAAGATAGACAGCGCGATCCTTGGCATTCAGTGCGCGGCCATCAAGGTCGAAAGTCACAATATCTTCCGGTGTCACCAAAGCGGGCGCCATATTGCGTGCAAGCAAAAAGCGATCGGCATGTTTATCGTGACGTGCACTCACATGGCCGAAGCCATCGACCACGCCTTGTCGAAACAAAATGCGATTGGCTGCAGCCAGATCAGCCAGCAGACCAGCATCGGCGGGCTTGGTTGCCGCGGCTTCATCCGAAATGGTTTCAGCAACGGCGGCTGGATCATCAAACAGGGATGTGCACATGGTTTCTTCCGTTTCCCCGTCATTGCGAGCGGAGCGAAGCAATCCAGAAAATGATAGACTAACTGGATTGCTTCGTCGCTATCGCTCCTCGCAATGACGGATTGGCCTCTTATTCATTGCCCGGCATCAAAGTCGCGCAGCCACCATCCACGAAGAGATCGGAGCCGACGATGAAGCTCGAGTCATCAGACACGAGAAAGAGAATGGCATTGGCCAGATCAATCGGCACGCCGGGGCGGTCAACGAGATTTTTCACGGGGCGTGTCGGATCAAATTCTTCCTTACCGACAGGTGAGCCAATTTTGTTTGGCACCACGCTATTGACGCGAATTTTATGAGGCGCGAGCTGAATGGCCATTGAGCGCGTGAGATTGACCACGCCCCCCTTGGCAGCCGTATAAGCCACAGCGCGATTGCGTCCATAATAGCCAGAGGTCGATGACACATTGACAATCTTGCCGCCATTGCCAGCCGCAATCATCGCCTTGGCGGCATGTTTGCCGAAGAGGAAAGGCGCGGTCAGCGTAATCGCAATCGTGCGGTTCCATTCTTCAGTTGTAATGTCGAGCATATGCTTATTGTCAGAAATGGCGACATTATTGACGAGAATATCTAGGCGACCAAAAGCCTCTGTCACGCCTTTCACCGTCGCTTCAATATCGCTTTCCTTCGCAACATCGCAGATGAAAGCCTTGGCCTTGCCGCCCGCTGCATTGATCTCACCCGCAACCTTATTGGCGCGGCCCTGATCGAGATCCACAACAGCAATGGCAGCGCCTTCTTTCGAGAGAAGCTTGGCGACTTCTTCGCCAATATTGCGGCCGGCACCCGTGACGACGGCGACTTGTCCCTTGAGTTTCATCTTCTGGTCCCCTTGTTGTTTTTAGCCGCGGCTATCGACGCGCCATTTTTCGAAACGCATTTCAATCATTTTCAGCATTTGGGTCATGATCATGCCGGATGCGGCAATGATGATAATACCAACCATCACGCGGTCCGTCTGGAATGTGGAGCCCGCCACCGCCATCATATAACCAATGCCAGATGTGGCACCGTACATTTCACCAACCACAATGCCAATCAGCGCATGACCGAGGCCGAGGCGCAGGCCCGTCAGCAAGAACGGTACAGATGAGGGCAAAGCCACGGTCATGAACAATTGGCGATCAGATGCACCAAAAGAGCGCGCCACTTTGACAAAGTCACGATCCACTGTGCGAATGCCAACCATTGTATTCACAAGGATCGGAAAGACGGTCGACAAAAAGACAATGGCGACTTTGGAGCCAAGATCAATGCCAAACCAAATGACGATGAGAGGCAGAAGCGCAATGCGTGGCGTTGCATAAAGCGCATTGACGAAAGGCTCGAGCACCGCATTGAAGCGACGATACCAACCCATCAAAATACCAAGTGGCACACCAATCACAGTGGCAAGGCCAAAGCCTAAACCAAATTCAAGACCGGATGTGGCAAGATCTTGCCAGATCGTGCCTTCCTTCACCATTGCCGCACCTGCATTGATGATGCGCAGAGGTGAAGAGGTGAAAAGCGCATTCACCCATTTTTGCGCCACCGCATATTCCCAGAAGAAGAGAAAAGCGACGACAGAAATCGTGCCAATGATTGTCGTTTCATGCTG
>CAWUNF010000088.1:0-6386 GCA_963923195.1 uncultured Hyphomicrobiales bacterium
GGTGATCGTCTGGTTGAAATTGCCTGTGTCGAGACGATCAATACAGTTCCGAGTGGCGAGCATTTTCATGTCTATATTGATCCACAACGCGATGTGCCGGATGAGGCTTTCCGCGTGCATGGCCTCTCCACGGAGTTTTTGAAAGGCAAGCCGCTCTTCGACCAGATTGCGGATGATTTTCTCACCTTCATTGGTGATGCCCCGCTGGTCATTCACAATGCTGAATTTGATATGCGTTTTATCAATTCAGAATTGCAGCGTTCAGGCCGCTCGCCCATTCCAATGGATCGCGTTATCGATACTTTGGCGATGGCGCGCCGCAAACACCCCGGTTCACCGGCGTCTCTTGATGCTTTATGTTCGCGTTATCGCATCGACAATTCGCGTCGCGTCAAACATGGAGCTTTGCTTGACGCTGAATTATTGGCCGAAGTCTATGCTGAATTAAGTGGCGGCCGTCAGGCAGCTTTGGTGCTCGCATCCGATGTAAAAATCGTGAAACATGTTGAGGCTGTTGATGTGCGCCCACGCCCGCAACCACTTGCACCTTTGATCGCAATGGATGAAGAAAAAGCCCACCGTTCCTTCATTGGAACGATGGGCGAAAAAGCTGTTTGGCTGAAATATATGGCGACGTCTGAAAATTAAGAGACGCTGGTTGGCTGCTGTTGAGCGGCTTCTGCAAGACGTTGGCGATAGAGGCCCACGAAATCAATCGGATCAATCAGCAGCGGCGGGAAGCCACCGCCACGGATCGCATTGGCGATGATTTCGCGTGCGAAGGGGAACAGCAAGCGTGGGCATTCGATCATCAAAATCGGATGCATTTCCTGCTCTGGCACATTCACAATGCGGAACACGCCAGCGTAATTCAGGTCGAATTTGAACAAAGTGTTCGAGCCTTCGACCGCTGATCCTTCGAGGAGAAGCTCAACTTCAAAGTCGGTTTCAGCCAATTGGCGCAGGTTGATATTGACCTGAATCGAGATTTCAGGCGCGCCCTGCTGCTGGCCGAGAGAACGCGGCGCATTTGGATTTTCGAAGGATAAATCCTTCGTATATTGAGCAATGACATTTAGCTGCGGAGCGCCTTCTGTGGCCGCACCGTTTCCATTCGCTTCCGTCATTGATCGCCCTCCAAAATTGATAGAGCTGCGCGGGTATCACGCTCCACTCCAGCGCACAAGTCAGTTGCGCGGCGGCAGAAGCTCCGATTTTTGCGGCAAAGCTATGGGAGCATTGGAATTCTCTTCCGTTTGCCGCCATTCATGGGCATCGAGATCGACAAAATCTGGACGCTGGTGCGCATAACGACGGCTGACGTTTTCGGAAAAAACGCGACCAAACAAAGGGATGGCCAGAATGAGCCCGATCAGATCGGACAGAAAACCCGGCAGAATGAGAAGAACAGCTGCCAAAATGCGGGCTGGGCCTAGAAGAATGACCGTAAATCCCTCTTCCTGCCGAGCATTAAGCTGCTGAAGCGTGTCGCGGCTGGCTTTTCCGAGAAGCAAAAAACCGCTGGCTGTGGTGACAAAGCCCAAGAGCAGGGTCAGCCCCAAGCCAAGAGAGGCCACGAGCAGGAAAAAGACGGTCAATTCAGCCGCCATCCATGAAAGGACGACCCATTTGAGGATCAAACCCGGTCTCACGATCACGTCCCCGTCAGCTCAGCCATCTTTGCCAGTGGCAAAATGCACACCTGCGACTATTTGATATATAAGAACGCTCCGCGCCGCCTCAAAGGCGCTTCTGCTTTTGGATGTCATTTTATGGATGCGACCACTCTGATTTTTGGGCTCTTGGCTGTTTTCGTGGTCTGGAAGCTGCGTTCCGTTTTGGGAACACGCACCGGTCATGAGCAACCGCCAGTCGATATGTATCGCCGCCGCATGGCCGAGCCCGCCAATGATGAGGGTGTGAGCTCGGTGCAGCGCGGATCTGCGGGCGAGACAGCCACGATTGAGCCGAGCGCGGAAGATCGCCGTGCCATTTGGCTGCGCCTTCCAGGTGTTGAGCAAAATGTTCTGCCCGGTTTGGAAGCAATTGCCGCCTCTGACAAGAGTTTTGATCCGAAAGATTTTATCGACGGTGCCAAATCCGCTTATGAAATGATCATTATGTCTTTTGCGGCGGGCAATCGCGCAGCTTTGCGCGATCTATTGGCCAAAGATGTCTATGAGAGTTTTGTGGCGGCCATTGCGGATCGTGAATCGCGTGGCGATACGGTCGACACCACTTTTGTGTCGATTGATCGTGCCATTATTGATGATGCGCAATTGCGTGGCGGCACAGCGCAAGTGACTATGCGCTTCCAGTCGAAATTAATCACGGCCACACGTAGCAGCGACGGTCGGATCATCGATGGTAATCCAGATAAGGTTGTCGATATGATCGATATCTGGACTTTTGCGCGTGAAACCTCCTCGCGTGATCCAAACTGGCGTTTGGTGGCCACAGAAGCTGGCGCTTAATTTTGATGGCCGAAAGTGTTTTGACTGGCGCTGATCTTAAGCGCCTCACTTTCGGCGATCTTGATGGTTTTGCGCAAGATCATTTGCAAGAGGCATGGACCGCCTTTGTCTTATCTTGCGAGGCGATGCTGAGCGACACGCCTCATCAAAGATTGGGCGTTGCTTATACGCAGGCACAGAAAAATGTCGCACAAAAAGCTTTGTCTCTTGGGCGCACGAGTTCAGTAAAAGACATAGCTGAATTTTTCAAAGATCATTTCGTGCCAGCTTTAATTGTCCCTCATGAAAGCACAGATGCAAATAGGCCCGCTTTTTTCACAGCCTATTATCGACCAGAAGTAGCTGCCTCTCTCAGTCCCACAGATAAATATTCTGAGCCTCTCTTTGCGCGCCCAGTTGATCTCGTTACTTTGCAGCCGGGTGAAGATGTCCCGGGGCTTTCCGGGCTTGCAGCCGCACGTCGATTGGATAATGGCTCTCTTGTTCCCTATCCAACGCGGGCTCAGATTGAGATAGGTGAGCTTGGGTCGCTCGCTGTTCCGTTGGCTTATGTTGCCGACGCGATTGAAGCCTTTATGATTCATGTGCAAGGCTCTGCGCGTTTGCGACTGCCTGATGGACGTCGTGTCGATTTGACTTATGCGGGGCGTAATGGCCGACCCTATACATCTATCGGGAAAATTTTGATCGCAGATGGTGCGATATCTCTCGAAGATATGACGCTCGAGCGATTGAAAGGCTGGGTGCGCGCGAATGGGCAAAAGCAAGGGGAAAAGGGCCGCGCATTGCTTCATCGCAATGATTCCTTCGTTTTCTTTTCTCTGTCGCCTGTTGAAGATATCGCGCAAGAGCCCATTGCAGCGGCAAATGTTCCGCTTACTGCTTATCGGTCTCTTGCGGTTGATCGAAGCCTTTGGCCCTATGGCCTTCCCTTCTGGATTGAGGCCGATCTGCCGTGGCATAATGGGCAGATGAATCACTTTCGCCGTTTGATGATCGCGCAAGATACGGGTTCGGCCATATTGGGTCCGGCGCGTGCGGATCTCTATTTTGGCACGGGTGATGCGGCGGGTGTTTTAGCGGGCAATATTCGTCATAATGGACGCATGATTGTTTTTCTGCCGAAAGATGTGGCGCCATGAAAATGCGCTCCACGCCAAAAGCCCGCGGCGGGCGTCTCACGCGCGAAGATGTGCGCCTGTGGGTCGAAGTGGCAAAAACAGTGACACCAAAGCCAGATGCGTCATTGCCGCAATCGCAGGACGATCACTTAGATGATGGCGGGATTTTGCCTGCTCCATCCGCACCAAAAATCTCGCCACCGACCATCCGCACGGCAACGCCCGAAAAGCCCAAGCCGTTGCCGCTCGCACCGCTTGAGCGTCGTCTTCGCCAGCGCCTCTCGCGCGGCCAGATGGATGTGCCAATGAAGCTTGATTTGCATGGGTTGCGTCAGGGAGAAGCTCATTCAGTCCTGCGAGATTTTGTGCTGCGGGCCTTTCAAAATGATGTCCGTGTCGTTTTGGTTGTGACGGGCAAAGGCAAAGCGGCCAATCGCGATGAGACAGGTTTTTCCGATCATCCGGGTGTCTTGCGCCGTATGGTGCCGCATTGGCTGTCAGAGCCCAATTTGCGCCACATGGTGCTTGGCTTTGAAGAAGCCTCACAAGGTCATGGTGGGAGTGGCGCATTATTTGTTCGCCTGCGCTCGAATCGCCGCTCGGGAGCGAAAATTTCGTGACACCTTTTGGCCAAAAATTGCGAACCATGCGCGCGGAGCGCGGCATTACGCTGAAAGATATGGCGGTCGCGCTCGGTGTCTCACCCGCCTATCTCTCGGCTTTAGAACATGGCCATCGCGGTGCGCCTGCTTGGTATCTCGTTCAGCGCATCATCACCTTTTTCAATGTGATTTGGGATGAAGCGGAAGAAATTGAGCGCCTCGCGCAAATCTCCCATCCGCGCATTGTGGTTGATACATCGGGCCTCGGCCCTGAGGCGACGGAGCTTGCAAATAAATTTGCCCGCCAGATCGGCGCTTTATCGGACGCTGATATTCGAGCCTTGCTCCATCTTTTAAATGAGCGTCTTGCTACCGCGGCAAAGCCACCGCGCTCTTGACCCCTGATCTGGCGAGTGCGACACCGCCTGCAAGATGATTTGAGGAGCAGATAATGCCTGCAGAAAAATTTGAAGTCCTCGGCCTTGGCAATGCGATTGTCGATGTGATCGCGCGCACGGAAGATGACTTCCTGCTCCAACATGGCCTCGCTAAAGGCGGCATGATGCTGATTGATGAGGCGGCGGCGCATCGTCTTTATGATTCGATGGGTGCTGCGACCGTGATTTCTGGTGGCTCGGCGGCCAATACAATTGTTGGCCTTGCTTCTTTTGGTATCCGCACGGCCTTCGTTGGTAAATTGCATGATGATGAAGCCGGACGCTCATTTGCCCATGATATTCGCAAGAGCGGTGTTCATTTCGAGACAGCTTTTGCCAAAGATGGCGCCTCGACTGCGCGCTGCCTTGTTTTGGTCACGCCTGATGGCGAACGCACGATGAATACTTATTTGGGCGCCTGCCAACAGCTCGGTCCAGATGATATTGATGAAGCAATTGTGCGTAATTCTTCCATCCTCTATTTGGAAGGTTATCTTTGGGATCCGCCAGCCGCCAAAGAAGCTTTCAAAAAAGCGGCGGCTATTTCTCATGCAGCGGGTCATCAAGTTGCCCTGACTTTGTCAGATTCCTTTTGTGTCGATCGCTATCGTGATGAATTTTTGGAACTCATCCGTCACAAGGTGGTCGATCTAGTTTTTGCCAATCAGCATGAGCTGAAAGCGCTTTATCAGACAGCGGATTTCGACACGGCTATCGCGGCTTTCCGCAATGAGGGTGTTTTGGGCGCGGTGACACGGTCTGAAGAGGGCTGCATTGTCGTGACGCGTGAAGATACAATTGCAGTTCCTGCTTCCCCTATTGAAAAGCTTGTCGACACAACGGGCGCTGGTGATCTTTTTGCGGCGGGCTTTTTGGCTGGTCTGGTGCGTGGCTGTGATATGCGAGATGCGGGACGCTTGGGCGGTCTCGCAGCGGCTGAAATCATCCAGCATTATGGCGCGCGGCCAAACGTCAATTTGGCTGAACATGCCGCAGCCAATGGCCTGACCATTCCGGCCTGATCAAAGCTTTCGGAGAGCTACTTTTTCAATCTTATGGTTCTGGCCTTTGGTCAGAACCAAACTGGCGCGTGCGCGCGTGGGCAAAATATTTTCGTGCAAATTGCGCTGGTTGATTCGGTGCCAAATATCACGCGCCGTATGTTCCGCTTCCTGATCATTTAAGTCTGCATATTTTCGGAAGTAAGAGCGGGGATCACGAAAAGCTGTTTCGCGCAATTTCATGAACCGCGCGACATACCAACGTTCGAGATCATCGTCTGATGCATCGAGATAAACGGAAAAGTCGAAAAAGTCGGAGACGAAGGGAATGTCTTTGCCGGGTTTATTCGGAAGAAGAACATTCAAACCTTCAACAATGAGAATATCAGGTCGATCGACGGTGATGGTCTTGCCGGGCATGACGTCATAAACGAGATGCGAATAGACGGGAGCCTCGACATTGCGCTTGCCCGCTTTAATGTCTGAGAGAAAGCGCAACAGGCTGGTGCCGTCATAGCTTTCTGGAAAGCCTTTACGATCCATCAGTCCTTCGCGTTCCAACACGGAATTGGGATGCAAAAAGCCATCTGTCGTGATGAGCTCAACTTTGGGCGTGTTGGTCCAGCGCGACAGCAAAGCTTTCAAAACGCGCGATGTGGTGGATTTGCCGACCGCCACCGATCCAGCAATGCCGATAATATAGGGCATCTTGCCATCTTCAGCGCCGAGAAAGCGTTGCGTGGCTTTAAAC
>CAWUNF010000089.1:0-6375 GCA_963923195.1 uncultured Hyphomicrobiales bacterium
AGGCGGTGGATGTGGTCGCCAATTTTGCCATCGCGCTGCTGTTCTTCTTGCAAGGAGCAAGATTGGCGCGCGAGACCGTCATTGGCGGCATGGTTCATTGGCGGCTGCATCTCTTGGTGCTGGCGTGCACCTTCATCCTCTTTCCGCTGCTGGGCATTGCTTTACATGCGGCTGCGCCCAATCTCCTGTCGGAGACGCTTTGGGTTGGCATGCTCTTCCTCTGCGCTTTGCCCTCAACTGTTCAATCTTCCATTGCTTTCACCTCAATTGGCAAAGGCAATGTGCCCGCTGCCATTTGCGCAGCGACCGCGTCCAATCTGCTGGGCATTTTTATCACCCCGCTTTTGGTTGGGCTTTTGCTCTCGGCCAAAGGCGATATGGGGTTTGATATTTCCGCCATTGGCAAGATCGTGCTGCAATTGCTGGTGCCTTTTATCGCAGGACAAATTTTGCGACCAAAAATCGGCGGCTTTGTGCTGAAGCATAAAAAGATCCTGTCGATGACAGATCGCAGCTCCATTTTGCTCGTGGTCTATTCCGCTTTTAGTGCTGCCGTGGTGAATGGCATTTGGCAGCGCTTAGCTGTCAATGACCTCATGACTTTGCTCATGATGGATAGTGTTCTGCTGGCCATTGTTCTGATTATCACCACTTTGGCCGCACGCGCTTTTGGCTTCGACAAAGCTGATGAAGTGACCATTGTTTTTTGCGGGTCGAAAAAGACGCTCGCCAGCGGCGTGCCTATGGCCAATGTGCTCTTTCCGGGCGCGGCGGCGGGCATTGTCATTCTGCCCTTGATGATTTTTCACCAAATCCAGCTCATGGTCTGCGCTTGGATGGCTCAGCGCTACAGCCAGCAGATTGAGGAAAAAGCGCCCATCACGGGGGCGTGATCAGCCCCTCTCCTAGACTTGAGCCTTGCATTCTGGCATCGGGAGCCTGTTCAAAAATCACAGGCATCTTATGGGAATGCAGCTTTTCGCCTTTGTGATGGGTTGCGATAATCTGCAAAACTCTGCCTGAACAGGAAGAAACGAAAATGGACGGCGAAGTCAGCACTTTTATGATCCAGCTCTTGCAGATCATCTGGATCAATATTCTGCTCTCAGGCGACAATGCTGTTGTGATTGCGCTGGCCTGTCGCGGCCTGCCCCCCAAGAGCCGCACGATTGGCATTGTGGCGGGTGCGGGCGTGGCCATTGTGCTGCGTATTATTTTCACCCTGCTTGTCGTCTCGTTGCTGGCGATCCCGTGGCTGCGCTTGGGCGGCTCCATCCTGCTGCTCTGGATCGCGGTGAAATTGCTCACCGACGAGAATGATGAGGCAAATGTCGCAGAAGCTGGTTCCGTCTGGCAGGCTGTGCGCATTGTCGCCATTGCTGACATGGTCATGTCGCTCGACAACGTGCTGGCCATTGCAGCGGTTGCGAAAGATTCCAACCTGCTTGTCATTATTGGTCTGGGCATTTCCATTCCGCTCATCGTTTTTGGCGCTCAGCTCGTTATCACCATGATCGAGAAATTCCCGTGGCTCGTCTGGGTTGGCGGCGCTTTGCTCGGCTTTGTGGCGGGCGAGCTCATCGCCTCGGAACCTGCCATTCAGCCCTATTTCGGCGGCATTTCGGAACATACGATGGAGCTCGCTCTTGGGGGCATCGGCGCGGTCATTGTGGTGGCGCTGGGCTATCTGCTCAAAAAGCGCGGCGGCGGAGATGAGGCCGAAAATCCCGCCTAATCTCCTCTCAGAGACATAACTTCGGAAGGCGCGGGCCAAAATCCGCGCCTTTTTTTTGGTCTTTCAGGGATTGGCCCTTGCGCCTTTGGTCGAATTGTATGTAAAACTCTCGAAAATTTCATAACAGGGCAGAGGAACCATGCAAATTTCGAAAAAACAGGCGCTTGCCGCGGTTTTCTCGGGGTTACTGGCACTCTCCACCCTTCCGGCCCGCGCCCATTTCCAAGAAATCCTGCCCTCCGATGATGTGCTGCCAGATGGCGGCTCTGTGAGCCTTGATCTCATTTTCACCCATCCGATGGAGGGTGGCCCCGTGATGGAGATGAAGCGCCCGAAGCGCGTCGGCGCACTGATCAATGGCAAGACAATCGATCTCTCCGCCAAACTCAAGCCCATCAAAAAGCAAGGCGTCGGCGCATGGACGATGACGCATGACCTGAAAGAGCCGGGCGTGGCGATCTTCTTCGTCGAGCCAGAGGCTTATTGGGAGCAAGCGGAGAATAAGTGGATCGTCCACTATTCAAAGGTCATCGTTGATAGCTTCGCTTCCGGCAAAGGTTGGGATGAAAAAATCGGCCTGCCGGTCGAGATTGAACCGCTCACACGCCCGACTGGCCTTTGGACCGGCAATTTGTTTCGCGGTGTCGTTTTGAAAGACGGCAAGCCTGTCCCCTTCGCAGATGTCGAAGTGGAATTTGTGAATGATAGTTTAGTGAAAGCACCCAATGATGCTTTCATCACGCAGGTCATCAAAGCCGATGCCAATGGCACATTCGCTTATGCCATGCCGCGCGCAGGCTGGTGGGGCTTTGCGGCACTGATCGAAGACGACAAGCCCGCCAAATCACCCGATGGCAAGCCAGCCAAGACCGAACTCGGCGGCCTCATCTGGGTGAAAGCCACTGACATGACGGGCGCACGTTCTCCAGCCACGCGAGGCAAATAAGTGGCGCATATTCCTGACGGCGTTCTTTCTCTTCCAGTGTTGATTGGCGGCGGCGCGCTGGCCGTCGGCGCAGTCGCACTGGGACTGAAGAAGATTGGCGATGAGGATATTCCGCGCACCGCCATTCTCGCCTCTGGCTTTTTCGCGCTGTCGCTTTTTGCTTTGCCTGTTGGCCCATCCAGCATCCATCTCTTGCTTGGGGGCCTGATGGGTATTGTCTTGGGCACGGCCATCTTCCCCGCCGTCTGCGTTGCGCTTTTGCTGCAAGCGGTGATGTTTGGTTTTGGCGGCCTCACGACATTGGGCGTGAATATTATCAATATTGCTTTGCCCGGCGCTGTGATCGGCGCGCTTGTTGCGCCCATGATCCAACGCGCCACGCCCGCGCGCGCGGCCCTGATTGCAGGTGTTGCAAGTGCACTATGTGTGGCCCTCACAGGCCTCATGGTTGCCGCTTCGCTCGCGCTTTCCTCTGCGGATTACATGCTGTCAGCACGTGTGATGATTGCGACTTATCTGCCGCTCATGCTGGTCGAAGGTTTTGTTGGCGGCTTTTGCATTTCCTTCGTCAAACGCGTGAAGCCCGAACTTTTGGCGGGTGCGGCATGAATATTTCGCGCGCGCTTCTCCCCCTGCTCGCCATGCCCCTGATGGTGACAGATGCGCAAGCGCATCGCTTAAAGCTTTTCGCCACGCTCGAAGAGAGCACCATTTCCGGCTATGCTTTCTTTGTCGGCAGCGGTCGCGCGCAAGATGCGGATCTGCGCATCAAAGACATGAGCGGCAAAGAAATCGCCGCCCTGCGCACAGATGATCAAGGCGCCTATCTTTGGAAAGCGCCGAGCGCACAAACCTATCACCTGGTCGCCAATACGGGCGACGGCCATGTGGCTGAAGCCACGATTGACGCCAAGCGTTTTTCAGGAGCTTCTATAGAGGCGCCCGATCAATCTGAAAATGATGAGCCTGCCCCAGCAGGCACAATCAATGCCGCACAAATGGAGCGCATAGTAGACGCGGCTGTCGCGCGCCAAATGCGCCCGCTCATCGAAGCCTATGAAGCAGCAGAAGGCCGCACACGTTTCAATGATATTATGGGCGGCATTGGCATGATTATCGGCCTAGCGGGTCTCTCGCTTTGGGCGCAAGCGCGCCGCAGAGAGAAAAAGCCATGAGCCTCGCACGCCTCTCTGAGGCACCATCCCTCGTCATCACGCGACTTGATCCACGCACACGCATCATCAGCGCTGTGGCTTGTGTGCTGACCGCCGTTTCCATGACGCGCACGCCCGGCCAAATCGGCATGGTTTTGGCAGGTCTTATTTTGGCCTATGTGGCAGATGTGAATTGGCGCGACATGTTGCATCGCTTGGCCCATGTCGAGGGCTTTATGATCGTGCTTCTCATTTTGCTGCCGCTCACAATGGAGGGCCGCACATGGATCACGCTTGGCCCATTCGCTTTGTCTGACACAGGTCTGATGCGCGCTTTTGCCATTGTGCTGAAAGTCAATGCGGCAGTGATTGCAACAATGGCTTTGCTCGCGACATTGGAGCCTGTGCGCTTGGGCCGTGGCCTCGCCTCACTCGGCGTGCCAGCACGCCTTGTGCATCTCCTGCTCTTTCTTGTGCGCTATCAAAGCCTCTTTCGTGAAGAAGGCGCACGCTTGATGGACGCCATGCGCGCCCGCGGCTTTGCGCCCAAACTCGATCTGCGCACATGGCGCGCCTATGGCAATTTCACCGGCATGTTGTTGGTGCGCTCGATGGAGCGGGCTGAGCGCGTCGAAGAGAGTATGCGCTGCCGTGGCTTTTCCGGAAAATTTCCGCTGCGTGCAACACGTGCTTTGAGCTTTGTTGATTTCGCCTTTTTCGGCACACTCGCTTGCGCACTCACCGCCCTTATCGCTTTGGATCGCCTCGCATGACCCATCTGATCGACATGAAAAATGTCATTGTCGAACGCGATGGCACGCGCGTGCTCGATGGCGTCTCCATGCATTTGGAGCGTGGCGAGCGCTTAGCCATCATTGGCTCCAATGGTGCGGGAAAGACGACATTCTTGCGCGCGCTCATCGGCCTGCAAAAAATCTCAGGCGGCCATATTGAAGCCTTTGGTCGCCCGCGCCAGAGGGAAGACGATTTCCGCGACATGCGCCTGCGTGCGGCCTATCTCTTCCAAGATGCAGATGATCAGCTCTTTTGTCCAAGCGTTGTGGAAGATGTTGCCTTCGGTCCGCTCAACCAAGGTTTTTCCGAAGAAGAGGCAATGGACAAAGCGCGTGCGACTTTGGCACGACTTGGCCTCTCCGCTCTTTCAGCGCGCGTCACGCGCAAATTATCAGGCGGCGAAAAGCGACTTGTGTGCCTTGCCGCAATTTTAGCGATGGATCCAGAGGTTCTACTTCTTGATGAGCCCACCAATTCACTTGATGCTCATCATGTCGAAAAGCTTGTCGAGATTCTCTCATCCCTCGATATTGCCATGATCATTGTCTCGCATGATCGCCCCGTGCTTGACCGTTTGGCAAGCCGCGCCTTGCTCATGAAAAACGGGCAATTGGAACCAGCCGTCTTACACCGTCATCCGCATATGCATGAACATGTGCATATTCATGCCGATCACGATCATAGTTGAACCGGCTGTGATTGAACCCAAGCCGGAAAAATTAAAAAAGGAAAGGGCTCCATGCCGCCTTGATAGCAGCATGGAACTGATCTGCTTTGATTGGCTTCAAATCTTGAGCTGAAAAGCTTATTTCTTGCGATAGACCAGCAGGGTTTCATACATGCCGACCTTCTCAACGGCACTTTCCTTTTCCCATTGCGCAATCACCTTGGACTCAGCCGTATCGAAGGCAAAAGACTTGGTATAGAAAAGAATATAGCCGCCCGAACGCGTCTTATGGGTCAGCATATCGGTCACTTCGCGATCGGTCAGCGCGCCATAGAGATCATTGCGCTCATTGCGGAATTCGCAAAGGTGGAAGAGCGTAACGACATCAAATTCGGGCAGCAGACGCTCTTCGAGCTGGTAAATATCGCCAAAGAAAGCCTTGTAGGTTTTTTCCACTTCCGGGCGATCAATCGCCAATTTGACGAATGTGTCATATTCGCCCGGGCTCGCAGTAATGCCATAAACGCAATTATTGCTGCGATTTTCAGCTTGGCGGATACCCACAATATGGTGGCTACCTGTGCCGAAATGGAAGATGGAGGCATCTGTAATGCCCTTCTTCTCAATCCAATCACAGAAATGCACATCACAAGGGCAGGTTTCGACCTGCAAATCCCAGACAGCATCCCAAAAATGCAATTTACGGTTCACATGTTCATTCATTTGACGACCCCTATGGCAGGCAAAACCCCACGAACGCTTTGAAGATCAGCCCCGCGTTCGGTGAGATGGACTTCGCCCGCATCATCTCTTTCAAGGACGAAGCGGCGCGAATGGAGATCGGCAAGGCCAGCGGCCCCGCCCGTGGTGATGAGAATGGCTTGCGGCAAATGTTGCGCGAGCCGATCAAACAGATCGATTTGTTCGGCTGCGCCGAAGCACGAGAACGCATCTTCAAGAATGACAATGCCCGGCCGCGTCACCATGAGACGCGCCAGCGCCACGCGCTGCTTTTCGCTGGCTGAGAGCACATGTTCCCAATGATCGACTTCATCAAGTCGCTCGGCCAAATGTTCTG
>CAWUNF010000090.1:0-6357 GCA_963923195.1 uncultured Hyphomicrobiales bacterium
GGATTGCGCCCGCTCACGCGCCGCACGGTCAATTGCGGATCATCGGCCGCAATCGTGCCAGCGCCCACCACCACAGCATCCACTTCGGCGCGAATGCGGTGCAAATGGTCGAGGGCTGGCTCGCCATTAATATATTTGCTGGCGCCAGAGACGGTGGCGATGCGCCCATCAAGCGATTGGCCCAATTGCGCGACCACAAAGGGGCGGGCCGGATCAGCCAAGCGGAAGGGGGCGAAAGGGTCGCCTGTTAACTCTGTGGCCTGAGGGCCGGGGCCATTGGGCATAGACGCTCCTAGTTTCTGCCCCAGATATAGGCTAAGAGCGGAGCAAGGCGAGGGCCTAATGCCGCACAAGCAGGTGATGGGTCGTTTCCGAGAGTGAGGTTCGCGTGACGGATCGTGGGCGTAGTCTATTGGGTGGCGGCGTGTCAGGCCAGATCAAGGTCGAGCGCGCTTTGGCCGAAATTCGTTCGGGTCGCCCCATTGCGGTCATCGGGCCGCAGGGCAGCCTGATTGCGACCCCCGTTGAGGCGCTGGATGAAGCGCTGGCCGCCGATCTCGAAATTTTAGCGCAGGGCCGCGCAAGGCTCATTCTCGCTGCCCCTCGTTTGCGCCGCTTAGGGCTCGAGCGTGACGAGGCGGGCGCGCTCGCTTTGCCGAAATTTGATCTTGCCCGCATCGCCACTCTCGCCATTGAAACAGATGCACGCATTGATGCGCCCGTGAGCGCGCTTGCGGCGGATGATCAAGCGGCCCTTGAATTGATGCGACTTGCGCTGGTGCTGCCAGCTTTGGTGGCCTTTACCACGCAAGATGCTGAACTTCTCGCAAGGCTTGTTCAGGTCCATGCAGCCGATGTGATGGATTATCGCGCCGCTCAAACGCAGGCCCTGAAAATGATCTCGCGCGCGCCTGTGCCATTAGAAGGCGCGCCCGATAGCGAATTTGTGGTGTTTCGTGGAGGTGAGGGCCTGCGCGATCAGGTTGCAGTTGTTGTCGGCAAGCCTGATTTGGGCAAGCCTGTCACCGTGCGGTTACATTCAGCCTGTTTAACGGGCGATCTGTTCGGATCGCTCAAATGCGATTGCGGCGATCAATTGCGCCATACAGCGCGTTTCATGGCGGAAAATGGCGGCGGCATTTTGCTCTATTTGGATCAAGAAGGTCGCGGCAATGGGCTCTCTAACAAGATCCGCGCCTATCGCCTGCAAGCGCAGGGCTATGACACTTATGATGCCGATGAAGTGCTGGGCTTTGATCATGACCAGCGTGGCTTTGCTTTCGCAGCCACAATGTTGAAGCAATTGGGCGTCAGCATTGTGCAGGTGATGACCAATAATCCAGTAAAGATTGCAGCGCTCGAAGATGCAGGTCTGACGGTGGCCGCCGATCAACGCATCATTGGTCGCCTCACAGATCAGAATGTGCGCTATCTGGCCTCTAAGCGAGATCGTGCGGGCCATTTTATTGATGTGCTCGATCAAGTGCCGCCCGCGCAAGGCGGCGCAAAGGACTAGAGCTGTAACGATGGAGCAGCGCACACCGCACGCGGATCGCTATTATAGCACCGCTTTGATCATTTTCGCGGTCTGCGCTTTTGCGCTGTCTTTGCCGTGGGTCTCAGGCCATGTGACCATTCCCTGGGATGCGAAAGCGCATTTCTATCCCCAGCTCGTCTTTCTCTCAAAAGCTTTGCACAGCGGGGAATCGCCTTTTTGGAATCCGCATGTTTTTGCGGGCTCTGTGCATATTGCCGATCCGCAATCGCTGATTTTCACCTTGCCCTATTTATTGGTCGCAAAATTTGTGCGTGATCCGGGTTTTATTGCCGCTGATGCGACCATTCTTTTCATGATCTCGCTCGGCGGTCTCGCCTTGATGCTCTATTTCCGTGATCGCGCATGGCATCCAGCAGGAGCTTTGCTGGCGGGCTTGAGCTTTGCTTTTGGTGGCTCGGCGGCCTGGCGTATCCAACATATTGGCGAAGTTTTAAGCCTCGCCTTTTTCGCCATCACGCTTTTATTTCTTTCGCGCATTTTTCATCGCGGCGGTTGGTGGAATGGTTTGCTCGCAGGCTTTTTTGGCGGATTGATGCTGATTGGCCGCGATCAAATCGCGCTTCTGTGTGCTCTCATCTTGCTGATCTATGCCATCTGGCATGTGGTGGTAATGCCGTGGCGGCGCGCTCTCATTCCATTGATCATCGCTTTGCTCGCAGGGCTCATCACCATTGCTGTGCCGATTTCGCTGACACTTGTACTCGCCGAGCAATCAACCCGCACGGACATTGATTTCGAAGGCGCAGCGCGGGGCTCTTTACACCCGGCTGCTTTGCTGACGGCTTTCGTCGCTAATTTATTTGGCACGGATGGCCCCATTCAAGATTTTTGGGGGCCACCACAGGTTGAATTCTGGGGCGGCAATTATGTGCTCGCCCGCAATATGGCGAATGTTTATTTCGGCGCTTTGCCCATTGTTGCTTTTCTGGGGCTTGGCGTTTTGGCGGGGCGCGTGTTTCGTCGTGAAGTCGCACCATTTGTCATGAGTTTCATCTTGATGCTGCTCTACACATTGGGCGAATTCACACCCTTCTATCAATTCATGTTCAAAGTGCCGGGGCTTGATCTCTTCCGTCGTCCGGCGGATGCCACATTCCCGCTTTGCGCATTAGGCTCCATTTTGGCGGGCTATGCTTTGCATCGCTTCATTACAGATGAGGCGAAGAGTTTTTTGCGGCATGTGTTGATGCCGGTGCTGCTTGTGGTCGCAGGTCTTGCGGCTTGTGTTGCCGTGGCTTGGTGGAAAGACAGGCTGGCTCTGGCGCAAATGCCGCTTTTCATGGGCGGGGCGTTTTTAACGCTTGCGTTGATCGTGCTCTTTTTGCTGCGTCGTTTCGCGCGTCCGCTAGGGGCTGCGGCCTTGCTTTTGGTGGGTGGTGCGCTCACCATCGATCTTGCATTGAGCAATGGACCCAATGAATCCACCGCTCTGCCGCCATCGCGTTTTGAAATCATGCGGAATGATACAAGCAATCCTACGCTTGCATTGCTGCGTCAGAAATTAGCGGAGACGGCCGGGCCCGATCGCATTGATCGTGTGGAATTGGCAGCCGTTGGTTTTGATTGGCCCAATCTTGGCCTCATCCACGGCTTCCAGCATGATCTGGGCTATAATCCCGTGCGCCTGTCATGGTTTGTCGATGCAACGGGGGCGCAAGATCAAGTGGCTGTGCCTGAACAGCGCCCCTTTGCGCCGCTCTTTTCCTCTTATCGCTCACTCATGGCTGATATGTTGGGTGTGCGCTTCATTGCATCAGCCTTTCCAATTGAGCGCATTGATCCTGCTTTGAAGACGGGCGATCTTCATTTCATTGCGCAAACCAAAGATGCTTACGTCTATGAAAACCCCCGTGCCTTGCCGCGCGTCATGGTCGCGCGCCAAGCTAAGAAAGTAGATTTCGACGCCCTGTTGGAAACAGGCGAATGGCCGGATGGTTTTGATCCGCGCGAGACGGTTTTATTGGAGGGCGATGGCGTCGATGACACGCTCTCACGCCGTCCTGCTAGTGCGCGCATCGAAAATTATCAAAACACGCAAGTGCGCATTGCCGTTGATGCGCCTGATGGCGGCTATCTCATTTTGAATGATGTTTGGCATCCCTGGTGGCGTGTGGAGGTCGACGGTCAGCGCTCAGATATTTTGCGCGCCAATGCAATTTTCCGCGCAGTCAAATTGCCGCCGGGTGCGCATCAAGTGCGTTTTTATTTTGCGCCCATGCGGGGCCTGCGAATGACTTTGCGCACCGCACTCAGACAATTTGTGACACGTTGAGGTGCGATGGAAATGGCGCCTGAAGAGACGAAAAAAGAGCGCCGTCGCAAATGGCTTGCAAGGCTTGGAACCATTTTCAGCCTGTGCATTTTGCTCCTGTCGATCTTTGTTTTGGGTCGCACCATATCCAATTTGCAATGGAGCGAATTGCGCGCCGCGCTTGCAGCGACATCGCTGGAGCAGATTGTGGCCGCTTGCGCGCTGACCGCTTGTTCTTATCTGGCGCTCACCGGCTATGATGCCGTGGCTTTGCGCCAATTGCGCGTGAATGTTCCTTATCGCATCACGGCGCTGGGCTCTTTCACCTCTTTTGCTATTTCATTCACGCTTGGCTTCCCGCTGATCACGGCGGGCACTGTGCGCTATTGGATTTATTCGCGTGTTGGTTTGAGCGCTGCGAAAGTGGCAAGCCTGACATTGATTGCGGGGCTCACCTTTTGGCTTGGCATGGCGCTGGTCATTGGCATGGCAATGGTCATTCAGCCCGATGAAATCACTGATGTGAATCGCCTCAAAGGCTGGATCAATCTCATCATTGGCCTGACCATTCTGGCTGGCATGATGTTTTATTTAGCCTTTGTTTCGCGTGGGTCACGACGCGTGAGCGTGCAGGGCTTGCGGCTCGAATTGCCGGGCCTTGCTTTGACCTTGCGCCAATGGGCCTTGGGCGTGATTGATCTAAGCTGCGCAGCCGGTGCGCTTTTTGTCATTCTGCCGCAAGGCCACGGGCTTGATTTCATCTCTTTCTGTGCGGCCTATGTTTTGGCCTGTTTGCTTGGCATTGCGAGCCATATGCCAGGTGGCATTGGTGCTTTTGAAGCCACCATATTGAACACAGTGCCGGCGCCCTCGACGGAGGCGCTTTTGGCATCCTTGCTGCTCTTTCGCATCATTTATTATGTCGGACCTTTCATTCTGGCCTTGGCGCTTTTGGGCGCCAATGAAAGCATCCGGCGCTGGACGTCTTTACGCGCGGCGATGAGTGCGCCTCATGAAGAGTAAGCTGGTCGCGGCTTGATTGTCGGTGCCATTCCCCGCCATAAAGGCAGACTTATTGAGGGGGCTCTTGTGATCCATGCCTTAGTCGAGGCTCTACCCAATCCGGTTTTGGTGATTGGTTCGGGCCAATCGATCAGCGCTTTTAATGCGGCTGCACGCGATCTTTTTCCTCTGCTGACCTCTGGCCAGCGGCGCTTGCTGCTTGTCGTGCGCTCGCCTGATATTTTGGATGCTGTTTCGCGCGTCATTGCAGGTGGTGGTGCTGAAACGGTCAATTTGCACGAGCGTGTTCCCGTCGAGCGCCTGTTCAAAGTGCATGTCGCGCCTTTTGAAAATGGGTCTGAGCGCCATGTGTTGCTCAGTTTTGATGATCTGACAGATGCTCGGCGTACGGAGCGAATGCGCGTCGATTTTATCGCCAATGCCAGCCATGAATTGCGCACGCCCCTTGCCTCTCTTCTGGGCTTTGTTGAGACTTTGCAGGGGGCCGCGAAAGATGATCCCCATGCGCGTGAGCGCTTTTTGGCGATTATGCGCGATCAAGGTCGGCGCATGGCGCGTCTCATTGATGATCTTTTGTCACTCTCACAAATTGAGCGGCAAGAACATGTGCGCCCGCAAACGCAGGTCGATTTCTCAGATGTTATTCGCCAATGTATCGACGCGCTTTCACCTGTCGCCAAAGATGCGCATGTGCGGCTCAATCTCGATATTCCCGCCAAATTGCCGCTGATTGGCGATCGTGATGAGCTGATCCGCGTGGTCGAAAATCTCATCGAAAATGCCATTAAATATGGCGCAGATGATGAGGGCGCAGAAACTCAGATTGAAATTGCGCTGGCTGAGCAAGATGGCCAAGCGCGCTTTTCTGTGCGCGATCATGGGGCGGGCATTGCGCCTGAACATTTGCCGCGCTTGACGGAGCGTTTCTACCGTGTTGATGCGGGCAAGAGCCGCGCTAAAGGGGGCACGGGCCTAGGGCTTGCGCTGGTCAAACATATTATCGCGCGCCATCGCGGGGTCTTGCGCATTTGGAGCGAGCCCGGGAAGGGCGCTGAATTTTCCGTCGAAATTCCGCTGCAAGCAGACGCCTAAATCGCTCACAAAGAAAAAGGCCGGGTCACCCCGGCCTTTTCAGTCTCACCTCAAGCAAGGCGGGTGAGTTGTTGGGCGCGCCGTTCCCGGTCGCGTTCCCGGCGACGTTCTTGCGCGGGCTGATAGGCGATGCGCGCATGGTGTTGGCAATAGGGGCCAACATGGGCGTTTTTGGAGCCGCAGAAGCGAAATTCTGGCGTGGTCGGATCGCCAACCGGCCAGCGGCACATGCCTTCGCGCAATTCCATGATCGTGACCATCTCCGACATGGGGATGACCACTTCCTCAACAGGCAGGGGCTCGGGAGCCTCCACCGGGCGGAAGGCCACGGCGAGATTGCCGCGCGCGACCGGGGCAGCCGGGCAGCTGTCCACGACCTCTCTTGCTGAGCTGTGGAGCCTGGCGCAGGGCCTCGGCCAGGCGGGCGCCACCA
>CAWUNF010000091.1:0-6346 GCA_963923195.1 uncultured Hyphomicrobiales bacterium
TGCAACTTGGCTTGTGGAAATTGCGCGCGCAGCTCTGGCACGCCATCAATATGGTCGCCGTGGCGATGGGTGATGAGAATATCGCTCAAGTGCCATCCACGCTGCTTGAGGGCTGCAAGATAAGGCCCCGCATCTGGCACATCAATTGCGGCCGTCGCGCCGCTTGCGGCATCATGCAGGAGCAGGCCGAAATTATCGCTGCGGCAGAGGAATTGGAGAACATCTGCGGTCATCTGAAACCCTCATGAATGTGGCGGGACGCTAGCCAAGCCCTCACGCGCGGTCAATTGAGCGCCCGAGACCTTGGCGGTCGTATCAGACTTGTGTCAGATAGAGCGCATGGCTTTGGATGTTGTCGATCTCCGCTCCTTTTACGCCTCGCCGCTTGGTCAAGTGGCGCGACGCCGCTTGTCGCAAATGATGCGTGAGCGCTGGGGCAATTGCGTGGGCCTGTCGGTGGTGGGCATTGGCTATGCCACGCCCTTCCTCGATATGTTGCATGGGGAAGCCATGCGCACTTTGGCTTTCATGCCGGCTGAGCAAGGCGTGGTGAATTGGCCCGTGCAGGGCCGCTCCGCTTCAGCGCTGGTGGATACAACCATGTTGCCGCTGCCTGATTCCTGCATGGATCGCGTGCTGCTCGTTCATGCGCTCGAAACATTGGATCATCCGCGCGACGTTTTGTCGGAGATCTGGCGCATTCTCACTCCGGGTGGTCGTCTCATTGTGATTGTGCCCAATCGTCGTGGCTTGTGGGCGCGGGCGGATCGCACACCTTTTGGTCAGGGCCAGCCCTATTCCAAAAGTCAGTTGCGCGAATTGATGCGCGATACTTTGTTTTCACCTGTGCATTGGGCTGAGGCTTTATATATGCCCCCCTTTGCCCGTCGCTATCTTTTGTCGATTGAACCTGCCTTTGAAGCTTTGGGCTCACGTTTGGGCCTGCCCGGTGCGGGCCTGCATGTGGTGGAAGCAACAAAGCAGCTTTATCGACCCGTTGCGATGCGGCGTGTGCGTCGACGCTTGCCGCAATTGGAGCCAGCATTGGCGCCATCACCCGTGCCGCCGATGACGACGCGTGATTATGCGCCGGGGAATTTCATTCCGAACGAATGAGCCAGAAAAAGCCCGCCATGCATAAGCCCCGGCCCATCAATGCCGTGACCAATGCCTGAGGATAAATGCCATTGGCAGGGAATATGGGCTTCACCCAAAGCGGCCGATGATATGAACAAAGCCTCTGGCGAAATCACCTCATCCCGGTCGCCATGAATGAGCAGCACGGGTGGTGTTTCGTCTTTTGCATTGCGCGCATTTGCTTCGCTCAAATGTTCAGGGCCGACCAAAACACCCGAATAGCCGACAAGGGCGGCAGGTGCTGCTTTGCGGCGCAGGCCAACATGCAAAGCCATCATCGTGCCTTGGCTAAAACCAACAAGCGCAAGCTTTGAATCATCCAAGCCGTAACGTGCCAATTCTGCATCCAAAAAAGCATCAAGGGTCGGGCGTGCGCCGGTCACGCCGCGCCAACGCTCATCGGGGTCGCGCATCGTCAATGGAAACCATTGCCGGCCTTGGGGCGATTGCATGCAGCGCTCAGGCGCATGGGGTGAGACAAAGGCGGCCTCTGGCAAAATGCTTTGCCATTGCTGGCCAATGTCAATGAGGTCGTTGCCGTCTGCGCCATAGCCATGCAGAAAGACGACGAGTTGTTTGGCTTTGCCGCTGCGTGGGTTGAGGCGTGGTCCGTCAAGTGTGGCCAAGTGATCTCTCCTAAGGCGGGCAAGTTGCGGGTGTGCATATGTTGAGCTTCTGGCAAGGCTTGCCTGTTCCAGTGGCTTTTCGTCAAGCCTTGTTCTTGTGAGGCGACGAAAGGCTTTGAAATGGATTAGGATGGGGCATGATTTCGCAGATGCAGACAGGTGTGGTCGATATAGGCGGGCTTGTGCCCAAGGGTGACACGCGCCCAGCCTTTCGCTTTGCGCCCTCGCCCAATGGCTATTTGCATATTGGCCATGCTTATTCGGCTTTGCGCAATTTTGACATGGCACAGCGTAGCGGTGGGCGCTTTCTTCTGCGCATTGAAGATATTGATGTCGAGCGTTGCCGGCCTGAATATGAGCAAGCCATCTATGACGATCTCGAATGGCTTGGCCTCACATGGGAAGAGCCCGTTCTGCGCCAGTCCGAACATTTTTCGACCTATGCGAAAGCGGTTGATCATTTGCAGGCGCGCGGGCTTCTCTATGCGTGTTTTTGTTCGCGCATGGATATTGCGCGTGCTGTGGCGGAGCAGCGTGATTGGCCCCGTGATCCAGATGGCGGCCCGCTCTATCCCGGCACATGTCGTCATTTATCAGAAGATGATCGCGCGCGACTTTTGGCATCAGGCCAGCAGGCCGCTTTGCGCATCGATATGACCAAAGCCATTGCGCAAGCGCCGCATAGGCTCAATTGGCGCGAATATGATGAAGGTGATGATGCGCGCCATGTCCATGCTAAGCCCGCGCTTTGGGGCGACTGCGTGTTGGCACGCAAAGATATTCCAACGAGCTATCATATTTCTGTTGTTGTGGATGATGCACGCCAAGGTGTGAGCGATATTGTGCGCGGCAAGGATTTGTTTGACGCGACAAGTTTGCATCGTCTCTTACAAGCCTTATTTGATCTGCCAGAACCCCGTTATCACCATCATGATCTTTTGCGTGATCCTGTGGGTCAAAAATTATCCAAAAGCACGCGAGCGAAATCTCTGCGCGCTTTGCGCGATGAGGGCATTACGGCGCAAGATGTGCGCAAACGCCTGGGTTTTAGTTGACGAGCCGATTGATGCGAAGCGCTGCAAAAAAGGCGGCGGTCAGCATGATGAGCGTGAAGGCGGCAACGGCTGGCCAATGACCTGCAGCATAAAACCAGCCGCCCAACCAGCCTGCGAGCGAAGAGCCTAAATAATAGATGAGATGATAAAGCGATGACGCATGGCCTTTTGCTTCATGCGCCAAAAGGCCGATGGTCGAGCTGGCAATGGAATGAGACAGGAAAAAACCAAAAGCCAATGTGACAATTCCGAAAATAATGAGCGGGAGCGGACTGGCTAGCGTGAGCGCAATGCCGCTCATCATCAAAGCAAGACCGGCGGGCAAAACACGGTTTCGCCCAAAGTGTTCAATCAAAGGTCCGGCAAAAGATGAAGAGGCAATGCCGAAAATATAAACGAGAAAGATGAGACCAATAGCGCTTTGGCTCAAAGCATAAGGCGCATCGACAAGCCGAAAGCTCACATAATTGAAAATAGTGATGAAAGAGCCCATGCCCGTAAAGGCAATGAGATAGACAAGCGGCAGGCCCTTGGATGTGAGATGGCCTTTGAAAGCATGGAGATGAAAACGCAAACCTGTTTTGAATGGGCGCATGAAATGACGCGAGCGCGGCAAGAGAAGAATAAAACCAAGCGCGGCCATGAGGCAGATGAGGCCTGTTGTTCCCATTGCCCAGCGCCAGCCAAAATGTTCGGCGAGAATGCCTGTGCCCACGCGGCCCGACATGCCACCAAAAGCCGTGCCTGCCACATAAAGCCCCATTGTATGGGCCATTGAGCGCGGCTCCATTTCTTCGGCCAGCCATGTCATGGCAATGGCGGGCACGCCTCCCAACAAAAAACCGGTGATTGTGCGCAGTCCCAAAAGCATCTGCCAATCAGGCGCAATGGCTGCCGCTAATGTGGCAAGCGATGCGCAAATCATCGACACAAACATCAATCCGCGTCGCCCAACACCTTCAGACAAAATAGCTGCCAGTAAAATGGCGAGCGCAAGTGAAGCGGTTGAGAGCGACAAGGCCAGCGCGCTTTCGGCGGGGCTGACTTCAAATTCTTGCGCGAAAATCGGCAGTAAGGGCTGCACCGTGTAAAGCACGGCAAATGTCGCAAAGCCTGCGAGAAAGAGCGCGAAGCTTGCTTTGCGAAATTCCGGCGTGCCGCGCGCAATCTGGCTCATCACCTGCACTCAAAATATGGATTGTGAAACGGCCTGTTCAAAATTGATTTCAGCGCTGCACGCCTGCACGTGAGGCCACGCGTGTTGCATTGGGCGCTTTGGCAATCAATCCATCAATCCGATCACGTTCTTTCTTGAACGAGGCCAGCATGCGGCTGTCGAGTTCGCGTGTGCGCGCGAGTTTGACGCGCAATGGGTCGACGAAATGGCCGTTGACGATCACTTCGTAATGCAGATGCGGGCCCGTTGCGAGGCCCGTCATGCCCAGATAGCCCACCACTTGGCCTTGGCGCACGCGCGCACCTTCCACCATGCCGCGCGCAAAGCCCGACATGTGATTATAGGTCGTCACATAACCATTCGGATGTTGAATTTCGATGCGATTGCCATAGCCCGATTCACGGCCTGATTTGATAATCACGCCATTGCCGGCCGCAAAAATTGGCGTGCCAATCGGCCCTGACCAGTCCACGCCAGTATGCATACGCGTATAGCGCAAAATCGGGTGACGGCGCATGCCGAAAGTCGAGCGTTGCTCACCTGCAGCAATGGGTTTGCGGATGAGGAATTTGCGCGTTGAGCGGCCATTCTCATCGTAATAATCAAGCGCATTATCATCCGGCGTTACGAAACGATAATAGCGATAGGTCTCATTACGCGTGGTGATGGATGCATAAAGCAATTCGCTGCGCTCGCCATCATCACTGTCTTCGTAAAAAGCTTCAAAAGAATCGCCGGGTGCAACAGGGCGCTGGAAATCAACATCATTGGCGAAGACGCGCACCAAATCGCCGATGAGATTTTTCGACATTTCTTGCTTAAGTGCGGTTTCATAAAGCGAATTATACAAGCGCATGCCGCCTGTATCTTCGTCTTCATCATCTTCATCATCATCGCTTGCCGATTTCTTAGCGACTTTCGCACCATCATCGACACGTGCCACTGAGACATAAGAGCCTGCATCATTGGCGGCAATCATCGTGCTTGGCGTATCATCGACATAAATGGTGAGACGTGCGACTTGGCCCGTGCGGCCCGTCCCGTCGAGATCATCAAACAGCAGAGCGATCTTTTGGCCTTCGTTTAAATTGCGTGCTTGCGCGCCCAAAGCTTGCACGATGCGCGGAATATGCTCGCGGATGACACCTGCAGCGCGCAGCGCATCTTCCAGCGTTTCATTTTTGCGCAAGACAATGAGCCGCTCATTTTGTCCCGCAGTAGCGGGCGCGGAGCGGGGCACATCCGTGACATTTTCAGGCACCATGCGCACTTCAATGGATGAGAAGGGCGCCATCATCGTGCTGCCCGGCAGGCCATAGGCAAGCCCGCCGGTCGGGTCGAGCGTCGCCCGGCTGGTGCGCATCAATAAGAGCTGCGGGGGCAGCGCCAAGGGGCGCTGTCCGGCCGTGACGGTCACATTGCGCAAATGCTCTTGGATTTGCGCTTGGATTTCGTCCAAGCTCAAAGAGGGGCCGGCTTCCGGCAGGGCGAGGCCCGCTATATCCTTGGTAGTGAAGGAGATTTCAGCGTCGTCCCGGATCAAATAGGTGTCGAGCGGGGCTGCCGCTTGGCCATTTTCATTGCGGGCGTCGGAGAGCAGCCGCAGCGGGTTAAAATTGGGCACTTCGTCCGAAAAGCCGACGCTGGAGACGACCAGATTGGTCGCGACCCGCGTAAAGCCCTTCACGCGGACCACTTCTCGGTCGCCGACCGCAATGGTGGTCGGGGTTTTGAAGCTTTGTTTGCCGGCAGCAATATCGACCCGTTTGACGAGGCGATCGCCCTTGCCGGGGTTCACAAAGCCATCGGTCGAGGTTTCCCGGCGTTGGGGGCCGGCAGCCACGGGGGCCTCGGCAAAGCGGGATTCACGGTCAAAAGCAGCATAAATGGCCGCCCCAATCAGGCTCATCCCGGCAAATCCGGTCAAAACCGTGCCGAGGAGCCAGCGTAGCGAGACACGGCGGCGTTCAATGGCGGAATGTTCGGCACCATCGGCCTCAATCGGGGGCGCAAGGCCAAGGTCCGGGACCTCGGCACGCCGGTCCCGGCGGCTTTTGAAGGTGAAGCGGCGAACGGCCATGCGGTCAGGCATTCCTCAATCAAAGGCGGGGCAGGCCCGTTCTCATCACGGCAGACCATGCCCATCCCGGATGCGCGCGTCAATGCACGGGCGCGGGGTGGACTTTATGATCCCGCAGACATGGATAAATCATGGCGCAATTGCGGCAAAGATAAAGACGGTGGATCTTCTTTAACCATCATCAGGAGAGGGCCGTTTATTGGGCACTTTTTGCGCATGCGAAGTTTTTTGAATTTTTTGCGAAATGGCCGTTGACACCCGAACATGGTTC